>NCDS01000171.1 GCA_002280315.1 Rhodobacterales bacterium 32-66-7
TGGGCAAGATCGGCAGCGGCGCGTTCGGCATCCAGCCCGGCTTCGGCCCGGCCAAGCAAGTCCGCCGCCTCACCCTTGTTGACGACCAGAAGGTCGGTTGATGTGAGGAGAGCCGCCGACACCGGTCGTGCCGGGGCTGCGTTCAGGATGACCCTTATCCCCGCCGCCCGTGCCCGCTGGGCAAGCGCAAGATCGGCCGCCTCGGCGATTTCGGACTGGAGGAGGAGGGCGGCACAGGCCTTTGGAAACTGCACCGCTTCGGGCTGGAAGAGGAGGTTGGCGCCGGACACGATGACCGCGGCGTAGCTGCCATCCGGCAGCGAGATCGCGACCGACATGCCTGAAGGGCCGGGATGGGCCTGAACCGCAGCGCGACGCACACCTGCCGCATCCAGCGCCGCGCGCAAGGTGATCGCGATGTCATCCGAGCCGACCGCCCCGGCCATGTGCACCTCGGCCCCGGCACGGGCAGCAGCCACCGCCTGATTGCCGCCCTTGCCGCCGAAGGCATAGCGCACGTCCGAGCCAGTGAGCGTCTGGTCAGGGCGCGGCAGGCCGGGGGCGTCGACGATCACGTCATGATGGAGCGATCCTGCGCACAGGATCACCGGCCTTTGCGTCATGGGCCCCCCTCCCACATTTCAGGCCCCGTAAAGGGCCGCCATCACCCGAACCGTCGCCGCCGCCGCGTCCTGACGGCTTTGCGCAGCCGCAAGGACCGGGTCGTCGGCCAGCCCCCGCGCCACGTCGAGAAGCCGGTCGGTCAGGCGGATATTTGCCCGCGCCTCATCCACCGGGTCAAGGCCGGAAAGATCGGGGAAGGTGTCGAAGTAGATCACTCCCCCATAGCCAAGCCGCTGCATCGCGACCAGCAGTTCCACCGTCTGCACCGGATGTACCGAGCCTGCCATCAGCCCGTCGTCGCGCTTGCCGTAGCCGTCGTTGAGGTGGAGGCCCAGGATGCGGCTCTGCCGCCCGGCGAGCATCGCGGCCTTGGCCGGCATCTCGCCGGCGTAAAGCATATGGGCGAAATCGAGGGTGACGCCGGTGTTCGGTCGCGCAACCTCGGCCAGTGCCAGAAGCGTGGTCGCCATGTCGGGCATCAGCGCATGGGCGCGGGGTTCGTTCGGTTTGTATTCGACGGCGATATCGATGGCGCGGTTGTGGTCGGCAACCTCGGCCATCGCGGCGATGGTGTCGTCCCACATCCGGGCGTAATCGGCCTGAAAGCTGTAGTCGAACCCGTCCTGCCCCATCCAGAGCGTCATCTGGCTGCCCCCCATCGCAGCGCAGGCGTCGATGCCGCGTTTGGTCAGGTCAATCGCCGCGCGGCGAACCGCAGGGTCGGGATGCGTGAATGCGCCAAGCCGGAATCCGGCTTCGGTATAGTACCGCATCGCGAGGCCGTTCAGGATCAGGCCCTGATCGGCCAGAAGGCGCGACAGGGTGGTGGTGTCGTGATCCGCAAGATGGTCGGGATAGTTGAGGTCGGCAGCCCCAAGGCCACCGACCCGTCCCACGGCGGCAATCATCTCAGCGACGCTGCCGCCCTTGACCTTGAAGGCGTTGAGGCGGGCGGCATAGCGGTGGCGGTTGGGGATCATGCGGGGTCAAACAGTTCGGGCCGGTCACGTTCCAGCGGTTCCAGATAGGTGATCAACTGCCGCAGATGCGCCTGCACCGCCAGCCGCGCGGCGGGGGGATCGCGCGCCTCAAGCGCTGCCAGGATCGCGCGATGTTCGGCCAGCGTTGCCGCCACCCGTCCCGGCACCGGCAGGATCAGCTGGCGCGCGCGGTTCACATGGAGCCAGGCGGTTTCGGCCACCACGGCCAGCTTGGCAAAACCGGTGAAGGAGAGGAGAAGCTCATGCATCTCGGCATCGAGCGCGTAGAAGCCGGGGATGTCGCTGTCGGCCACCAGCGCCGCCTGCACGGTCAGATTGCGGCGCAGAAGCTGGAGCTGGGCATCGGTGATGCTGGCGGCGACCAGTTCGATCGCGGCAACCTCGATCGCCTCGCGCAGGAAGGCGCCCTCGCGAATCTCTTGCATCGAGAAGCGGGCGACGAAGGTGCCCGCTTGTGGGATCACATCCACCAACCCCTCGGCCTGC
This sequence comes from Rhodobacterales bacterium 32-66-7, assembly GCA_002280315.1. Taxonomy (GTDB): domain Bacteria; phylum Pseudomonadota; class Alphaproteobacteria; order Rhodobacterales; family Rhodobacteraceae; genus Tabrizicola. The sequence continues at coordinate 2,112 of NCDS01000171.1, forward strand.
AGGCGCGCTACGGCATCGGCCACTGGGCTGCGACTGACGCCAAGTGCGGCGCAGATCTCGGGCTTGCGCAGGATCTCGCCCGGGCGGTAGCGCAAGGACAGGATGGCGTGGCGCAGGCAGTGATAGACGCGCTGACCAAGCGAGCCGGGGAAGGCCGCAAGCGACCCAAGCCGCGCGGTGGCGGAGGACACTTGTTCCGGGGGCGGCACTGGTTGTAACATGCTAACATGTTAGGCACCTCTGCCGCGCTGTCAAGAAAGGGGCTTCCATGGCCGATGGGATAATCCGCCTGCACGCGGCCGACAATGTGGTCATCGCCCTACAGGATCAAGCGGCCGGTGCGGTGGCGGGGGGGCTTGCGATGACCGGCGCGGTGCCGCGCGGCCACAAGATCGCAGCCCGGGATATCGCCACCGGGCAGAAGGTCATCCGCTACGGCCAGATCATCGGACAGGCGAGCGTCGATATCCCGGCCGGCGCGCATGTCCACAGCCACAACCTTGGCATGGGTCCGCATTCCAGCGACTATGCCATCGGGTCGGAATGCCGCCCCCTGCCCGCGCTGCCGCCGCAAAGCTTCCTGGGGTATCACCGGCCTGACGGCACCGTCGGGACGCGGAACTACCTGGGTATCCTGACCTCGGTCAACTGCTCCGGCTCCGTTGCCCGCTTCATCGCCGAAGCGGCGGAGAAGGACCCGGTGCTGGCGGCGATGCCCGGCCTTGACGGCATCGTGCCGATCGTGCACCAGACCGGCTGCGGCATGTCGGGCACGAATGAGGGCTACCAGACCCTGATGCGCACGCTGAAAGGCTATGCGCGGAACCCGAACTTCGGCGGCATCCTTCTGGTCGGGCTGGGGTGTGAGGTGATGCAGGTCCCCGATCTCGTGGGCCAGGGGCGGCTGCGGCCGGACGGAAACTTTCGTTACATGACCATTCAGGGCGAAGGCGGCACCCGCGCCACCATCGACCGCGCGCTGGGCGTCTTGCGCGAGATGGCGGAAGTTGCGGGCCGCGCCGTCCGGCAGCCCGCCCCGGTGTCGAAGCTTATGGTCGGCCTGCAATGCGGCGGGTCGGACGGCTATTCCGGCATCACCGCCAACCCGGCCCTGGGCCATGCGAGCGACCTTCTGGTGCAGATGGGCGGCACCACGATCCTGTCGGAAACGCCCGAGATCTACGGGGCCGAGCACCTCTTGACCCGCCGCGCCGTCAGCCGTGAGGTGGGCGAGACGCTCCTAGAACGCATCCGCTGGTGGGAAGATTACACCGCACGGAACGAGGGAGAGATGGACAACAACCCCTCCCCCGGCAACAAGCGCGGCGGGCTGACGACCATCCTGGAAAAATCCCTTGGCGCGGTGGCCAAGGGTGGGACTGCGCCCCTGTCGGGTGTCTACAAGTTCGCCGAACCGATCACCACGCCCGGTTTTGTCTATATGGACAGCCCCGGCTACGACCCCTGTTCGGTCACCGGTCAGATCGCCTCTGGCGCTACAATCATCGTGTTTACCACCGGGCGCGGATCGGTTTCGGGCTACAAACCCTCACCCTGCATCAAGCTGGCCACCAACTCCGAGATGTACGCCCGGATGCGCGAGGATATGGACATCAACTGCGGCGATATCCTTGAAGGCGTCAGCATCGAAGCGAAAGGCGCCGAGATTCTGCAGAAGATCATCGCCGTAGCCTCGGGCGAACAGACACTGTCGGAAGAGCTCGGCTTCGGCGGGGCGGAATTCGTGCCCTGGCAGATCGGAGCCGTGATGTGAGCGAGGATCACTATCCCCCCCGGATGATCGCGATGCTGGAGGCTGTCTGGGGTGAGGGGTTCCTCTCCCCCGGTGGCGAGGGCGAGGTGGCCCGCGTGCTGGAAGGGCATGACCTTACGGCCAAGTCGGTCCTGGATATCGGCTGTGGCGCGGGCGGGATCGATGTCGCCTTGGCCACCACGCATGGGGCGGGCTATGTGACCGGCATCGATGTCGAAGACCCGGTCCTGACCCGCGCCCGCGCCCTGGTCGCGGCAAAGGGGCTGACCGACCGGATCGGTCTGGTCAAGGTCGCCCCCGGCCCCCTGCCCTTTCCGCCCGGCACCTTTGACGTGGTCTTTTCCAAGGACTCCATCGTTCATATCCCCGACAAGCATGCCTTGATGGCCGAGGTTGCGCGGGTCCTGAAGCCCGGCGGTTGGTTCCTTGCCTCCGACTGGTTGATCGGGACGGACGTGATCTCTCCGCTCATGGCCGATTATATCGCGGCGGAGGGCCTCGATTTCGGCATGGCCACCCCGGCACGCTACCGGGACGCGATGGCGGCGCAGGGGTTTACCGATATCCGCATCACCTCGCGCAACGCCTGGTACCGGGAGGAGGCGCGGGCAGAGGTGGCGCGGATGAAAGGGGAAGTCGGGGTACGCGCGGCGGCGGCGGTGGGGCAGGATTTCGTCAACCAGAACATCGCGATATGGGAGCGGATGATCCCGGTCCTTGAGACGGGTGAGCATTGCCCGACGCATCTGGCGGGCCGGAAACCATGACTCCGCCCTACCGCTGGCCCGACCCGGACCGCGATCATGCCAACGCGGCCTTCATTCCCGGCGCGGCAGACTATGCGCCGCGCTGGGCGGTGAAGGCAGAGGCGTTCCGGACCGCCACGGCAGGTGGTGCGCGGCTCGACCTTGCCTATGGCCCCGGCGCGCGGCAGTCGCTGGACCTGTTCCTGCCGGACAAAAGCCCGAAAGGCGTGGTCGTCTTTGTCCACGGCGGCTACTGGCATCTTTTCGACAAATCCTATTGGTCGCACCTTGCCGCTGGTCCGCTGGCGCTGGGGTTTGCCGTCGCCATGCCCGGCTACACGCTGGCCCCGGAGGCGCGCATCGCCGCGATGACGGGCGAGATCGCCGCAGCCTGTCGTTTCGTAGCGTCGCAGGTTGCAGGGCCGATGATCGTGACCGGCCACTCCGCCGGCGGTCACCTTGCGGCGCGGATGGGCTGCGATGATCTAGACCTGCCGGTGCGCCGGGTGGTCCCGATCTCTCCCCTGGCGGAGCTTGGCCCGCTGATGGCAACGACGATGAACCAGACCCTGAAGATCGATCCCGACGAGGCCGCAACCGAAAGCCCGGCGCGGCTGGCGCTTCGCC
>NCDS01000172.1 GCA_002280315.1 Rhodobacterales bacterium 32-66-7
GAACCGGATGGCCGATACCGCCGTCGCGATGGGCAAGCTGATCTGAAGCTGCCCGGTTACTGCACTAGCCATGCAAATGGCGCATAGCCGCAGCGCAGCATTGTGCGTTGCGGCCCCCCTCCCCGTTCCCACATATGCGAGGTGCGAGAAACGCTCGCCGCTGAAAGGGACGACCAAGATGATTACCGTTTTCGACATGCTGGCGAAATCGGCCCGCAACTATGCCAAATACCGCGCGACGCGGGACGAGATTGCCAATCTGCCCGAGGATATCGCCCGCGACACCGGCCTGTTCCCCGCCGACGCCGAGCGGATTGCCCGCGAAGCCGTTTACGGCAAGGCAGCCTGAAAGCAACGCCATCAGGATGACGAAGGGGCCCATGCGGCCCCTTTTGCATGTCTAGCGAAACTTCGTGGCCAGCGCATCGGCCACGGGGGCCGGGACAAAGTTCCGGATATCCCCGCCCAGCCGTGCGATTTCCTTGACCAGCCTCGAGGCAATCGCCTGCCGCCGCGCATCGGCCATCATGAACACCGTCTCGATCGAGGCATCGAGCAGGCGGTTCATCCCGACCATCTGGAATTCATACTCGAAATCCGCGACCGCCCGCAGACCCCGGATGATGACCCCGGCACCAACGTCGCGCGCGCAATCGATCAGCAGATTCTCGAACGGATGCACCACGATCTCGCCCCCGGTCGTGGCGATGATCCCGGCGCATTCCGCCTTCACCATCGCCACCCGCTCTTCCAGGCTGAAGAGGGGCCCCTTGTCGCGGTTGATCGCAACGCCGATCACCAGCCGGTCGACCAAGGCCATCGCGCGCTGGATGATGTCGGTATGGCCAAGAGTGACCGGGTCAAACGTCCCCGGATAAAGCCCGATGCGCATGCCAGCCCCCCGAAACCCCGCCCGCAGAACGCAACAATATTGCGCCAAAGCTTGCAAGCGCAATCGTGTCGGGCGCTGGGGGGCCTAGAACCCCTTGATCATGCCTTCCAGCGCGTCCTTCTCGGCGGCAAGCTCGGTCAGGCGGGCCTTGACCACATCGCCGATGGAGATCAGACCGACCATCTGGCCACCCTCGATCACCGGCATGTGGCGAAACCGGCCGTCGGTCATCATTTGCAGGACGGCATCGGTCTTGTCGCCCCGCCCGCACGAGACCAGCCGCGCGGTCATCAGGGTGGCGACCTTGTCGGTCAGGATCGCCGCGCCGCGACGGCCAAGTTCGCGCACAACGTCACGCTCGGACAGGATGCCGACGGCGGTCTTGCCATCCTCGGACACGATCAGCGCGCCGATCCTGCGGGTGGACAGAAGACCCACAGCCTCGGCCACGCTTGCCCCGGGCGCAATCGTGACCACGCCGTCATCGGCCTTCGATTTCAGGATCTGACTGACAAGCATCGGTATCCCCTCCCGGAACCATCCCTGTCCGTGCAAGGGTCGGACCGTGGGCGAGTCCTGTCAAGGATTATTGCGCGCGTCGGCGGTTCGTGCCGAACCCCCAAAAGCCGAACCCCCAAAAGATTGCCCCTGTTGCCCGGCATTTCCGCAATGCTAAAGCTGGGCAAAGCATTGGCGGAGGATTCCATGCAAGAGATCGGTCACTGGATCAACGGAAAGCTGGTCGCGGGCACCTCGGGCCGGTTCAGCGAGATCTTCAATCCCGCCACGGGTGAGGTTCAGGCCCGGGTCGCCCTCGCGACGGCAGCCGAGCTGGATCAGGCCGTCCGCGATGCTGCCAAGGCGCAGGAAGGCTGGGCCGCCACCAACCCCCAGCGCCGCGCCCGGGTGATGATGGCCTTCGGTGCGCTGATCAACACGCATATGGACAAGCTGGCCGAGCTGGTGGCCCGCGAACATGGCAAGACCATCCCCGACGCCAAGGGTGATGTCCAACGCGGGTTGGAGGTGGTCGAGGTCTGCATGGGCGCGCCCGCGCTGCTGAAGGGCGAGATGATGGACAGCGCCGGTCCCGGCATCGACCTTTACGCGATGCGCCAGCCGCTGGGCGTGGTGGCCGGGATCACGCCCTTCAACTTCCCTGCGATGATCCCGTTGTGGAAGATGGCCCCGGCCCTGTCCTGCGGCAACGCAATGATCCTGAAGCCGAGCGAGCGGGTGCCCTCCACCTCGCTGTTCCTTGCTGAATTGCTGCAACAGGCGGGTCTGCCCGATGGGGTCCTGCAGGTGGTGAATGGCGACAAGGAGGCGGTCGACGGCATCCTTGACCACCCGCTGATCCAGGCGGTGGGGTTTGTCGGCTCCACCCCCATCGCGCAATACATCTACGGCCGGGCGGCGACCAACGGCAAGCGCGCGCAATGCTTTGGTGGCGCCAAGAACCACATGATCATCATGCCCGATGCCGACCTCGACAAGGCGGCCGATGCTCTGGTGGGCGCAGGCTATGGCGCGGCGGGGGAGCGTTGCATGGCGATTTCCGTGGCCGTTCCGGTCGGCAAGGCCACGGCGGACGGGCTGATCGAGCGGCTGGTCCCGAAGATCGAGGCGCTGAAGGTCGGCCCCTATACCGCCGGCAGCGATGTGGATTTCGGGCCCTTGATCACCAGGCAGGCGCAGGAGCGGGTGCTGGGGCTGATCAAGTCCGGGGTCGATCAGGGCGCAAACCTCGTCGTCGACGGGCGGGGCCTGAAGATCCAGGGCTATGAGAACGGCTTCTTCGTCGGCCCGTCGCTGTTCGACAACGTGACGCCGGACATGGAGATCTACAAGCAGGAGATTTTCGGTCCGGTTCTCTCCACCGTCCGCGCCGGAAGCTATGACGAGGCGCTGAAGCTGGTGATGGACAACGAATAAGCTATGACGAGGCGCTGAAGCTGGTGATGGACAACGAATACGGCAACGGCACTGCGATCTATACCGCCGACGGCGACACCGCGCGGGACTTTGCGAGCCGGGTGAATGTCGGCATGGTCGGCATCAACTTCCCGATCCCGGTGCCCCTGTCCTACTTCAGCTTCGGCGGCTGGAAGAAGTCGGCCTTCGGTGATCTGAACCAGTACGGGCCGGACGCGTTCAAGTTCTACACCAGGACCAAGACCGTCACCGCCCGCTGGTTCTCCGGCATCAAGGACGGCGCTGCGCTGAACTTCAAGGCGCTGGACTAGCGCTGCGCCTGATCGGCAAAGTCGAGCGCCGCCTGATTGCGGCGCTCGTGCAGGACGCGGAGGATGGAAATGCCGTTCTCGATCGGTCGGTAAAATATGATCTGCCCGCGATAGTTCCATGACCTGATGCCAGGCCCGAACAGCTCGCAGCTGCGTCCGATCGCCGGGTTGCCAGCCAGCCTTGCAAACGCCTGCTTCAGACCGGACAGATAATCCCTGGTTTTCACGTTACCCCATTCGGCCTCGCTCCAGACCCGCAGGGCTACAAGATCCGCGCGGGCCTGTGGTTTGAGGCGGATGACCAACTTCAGGTCGTAAGGCCGAAGAGCTCATCAAGATCGACTTCGACATCCGGCTCCGCCATCGCGGCTTCAAGGTCGCGCTTCAGCCGGAAAAACTCGGCCGCGCCATCCTCTTGCATCAGCTTGCGCATCCCGGCGCGGACAACTTCGGACACGTTGGCATAGGCGCCCGAGCGGACCTGGCCTTCGGCATAGTCCTGCATGGCTTCGGTCAGTTGCACGTTCGGCATGATCATCCCCTGTCTATCCTGGCCATATTATGGCCAACCCAGCCAGAAATCAACTACTCCGCCGCGACCCGGCGGGGTTTCAACAGCTCCTTCAGATACCGCCCGGTATGGCTGCCCTCGACCTTGCAGATCGCTTCCGGCGTCCCGGTCGCCACGATGAGCCCGCCGCCGTCGCCGCCTTCCGGCCCGATGTCGATCACCCAGTCGGCGGTCTTCACCACGTCGAGGTTGTGTTCGATCACCACCACCGTATTGCCCTGTTCGACCAAGGAATGCAGCACTTCCAACAGCTTGCGCACGTCTTCGAAGTGGAGGCCGGTCGTCGGTTCATCCAGGATATAGAGCGTCCGTCCCGTCGCACGGCGGGAAAGCTCTTTGGAAAGCTTCACCCGTTGCGCCTCACCCCCCGAAAGGGTCGTCGCCTGCTGGCCGACCTTGATGTAGCCAAGACCCACCTCGACCAGCGCATCCATCTTCTCGCGGATCGCGGGGACGGCCTGGAAAAACTCCTTGGCGTCTTCGCAGGTCATGTCAAGAACGTCGGCTATGCTCTTGTTCTTGAACTTTACTTCCAGGGTTTCGCGGTTGTAGCGCTGGCCTTTGCAGGTCTCACAGGTCACGTACACATCGGGCAGGAAGTTCATCTCGATCTTGAGGACACCATCGCCCTGACACGCCTCACACCGCCCGCCCTTGACGTTGAAGCTGAACCTTCCTGGCTGGTAGCCCCGGGTTTTTGACTCCGGCAACCCGGCGAACCAGTCGCGGATCGGGGTGAAGGCCCCGGTGTAAGTCGCTGGATTGGACCGCGGAGTCCGGCCAATCGCGCGCTGGTCGATGTCGATGACCTTGTCGAGATGTTCGAACCCCTTGATCGTCTCGCAGGGTGCCGGCGTTTCATGCGCGCCGTTCAGACGCATCGCGGCGGTCTTGAACAGCGTCTCGATGGTCAGCGAGGACTTCCCCCCGCCCGACACACCGGTGACGCAGACGAACATGCCCAGCGGAAACTCCGCCGTCACATTCTTCAGGTTGTTCCCCGTCGCCCCCACCACCGTCAGCTTCTTCCCGCTCCCCTTCCGGCGCACCTTCGGCACCGCAATCTCGCGTGCGCCGGACAGGTACTGGCCGGTCAGGCTGACCGGATCGGCGGCAACCTCGGCTGGCGTCCCGTGGCTGACCACCGTTCCGCCATGCACGCCGGCACCGGGGCCCATGTCGAACACATAGTCCGCCTCGCGGATCGCATCCTCGTCATGCTCCACCACCAGCACGGTATTCCCGGCGTCGCGCAGGTTCTTCAGCGTGGTGAGCAACCGGTCATTGTCGCGCTGGTGGAGGCCGATGGAGGGTTCGTCCAGCACGTAAAGCACACCGGTCAGGCCCGATCCGATCTGGCTCGCCAACCGGATCCGCTGCGATTCGCCGCCTGACAATGTCCCCGCAGCGCGGCTCATCGTCAGGTAGTTGAGACCGACGTTCACAAGGAAACCAAGGCGTTCGCGGATTTCCTTCAGGATCGCCTTGGCGATTTCGTTCTGCTGTTTGCTCAGCGTCTCGGCCACGCTTTCGATCCAGGCATAGGCCTCCGTGATCGACATCTGCACGACCTGACCGATGTGGAGCTTGGCGATCTTCACCGCCAAAGCCTCCGGCTTCAGCCGGTAGCCACCGCAGGCCCCGCAGGCGCGGTTGGCCTGAAAACGCTCCATCTCCTCACGGCTCCACGCGCTGTCCGTCTCGCGGTAGCGGCGTTCCATGTTGGGGATGATCCCCTCATAAACCCGCTTCACCTGATAGACCCGGCCGCCCTCGTCATAGCGGAACTGGATCTCCTCGTTCTTCGAGCCGTGCAGGAACAGGTCCTTCACGCTGTCGGGCAGGTCCTTCCACTTCGTCTTCAGCGCAAAGCCGTAGTGCTTCGCCAAGGCCTCCATCGTCTGGGTCAGGTAGGGCGACTTCGACTTCGACCAGGGCGCGATGGCCCCTTGCAGAAGGGTCAGGTTCTGGTCGGGAACCACAAGCCGTTCGTCGAAGAACAGCTCCATCCCAAGGCCGTCGCAGACCGGGCAGGCACCGAAGGGGGCGTTGAAGGAGAACAGGCGCGGCTCGATCTCGGCGATGGTAAAGCCGCTGACCGGGCAGGCGAATTTCTCGGAATAGGTGATGCGCTGCGGCTCCTCACCTTCCTTGGAGTCGGCAAGCTCGACCACCGCGATCCCGTCGGCAAGGTTCAGGGCGGTGCGGAAGCTGTCGGCGAGGCGCGTCTCGATCCCTTCCTTTACCACGATCCGGTCGACCACCACGTCGATGTTGTGGCGGAACTTCTTGTCCAGGGTCGGCGGGTCCTCCAACTCATGGAACGCGCCGTTGACCTTGACGCGCTGGAAGCCCTGCTTCCGCAGGTCGAGGAACTCCTTCTTGTACTCCCCTTTCCGGTCCCGGATGATCGGGGCGAGCAGGTAGGCGCGGCTGCCTTCGGGCATCGCCATCACCGCATCGACCATGTCCTGCACCTGCATCGCGGTGATCGGCAGGCCGGTCGCAGGGGAATAGGGCGTGCCGACGCGGGCAAACAGAAGGCGGAGGTAATCGTAAATCTCCGTCACGGTCCCGACCGTCGAACGCGGGTTCTTCGACGTGGTCTTCTGCTCGATCGAAATGGCGGGCGAGAGGCCGGAGATGTGGTCGACATCCGGCTTGCCCATCATGTCAAGGAACTGCCGGGCATAGGCCGACAGCGATTCGACATAGCGGCGCTGCCCCTCGGCATAGATCGTGTCGAAGGCGAGCGATGACTTCCCCGACCCCGACAGCCCGGTGATCACCACCAGCTGATCCCGCGGAATGCTGACATCGACGCCCTTGAGGTTATGCTCACGCGCGCCCCGCACCTCGATGAACTTTTGTTCGGCCATGGTTAACCCCGTTGCAGGCGCAAGACATAGGACGATTTCCCCGAGTCTCCAACCGGAAAAAGTGAACGGAGGGTGAACGGTCATCGTCCCAAGGCGCGGCGGCGCGATTGCCAGGCGTGAACGCCGATTCCCACGGCACAAAGCGCCACTGCCGCCAGCGCCAGCCCCGGCGGACCGGCAAACGCCAGCAAAGCGGCAAGCGCCGGGGTGCCGGTGGTGGTGCCCAGATTGCCAAGCTGCGCCACCGCCCCCGCCGCGCGGGAGCGGTCCTCGGGCCGGTGGTTCAGCTCTGGAATCGCGGCGAAACTCGCACCCTGCACGATGCCCAGGGCACCGGACAGCAGGAACCCCGCCACGACCATCCCCGCCCCGCTGCCCCAGAACACCCACAAAAGCAGGAACCCGGGTATCGCCGCAGCGTAGCCCAGCATCACCAGCCGCACCGCCGACAGGTGCCGCAAGAGCCGGACCCCAAGCGTCAGCGACACCGCGATGGAGACCAGCGGCATCCCCGCCGCAATCAACGCCCGGTGGCTTGGCGGCGTTTCCGGCGGCAACAGGGTCAGGATTGCCACATAAAGGAAGGTATAGCAGCAAAACCCCATCGCCGGCGCCGCAAGCCGGGGGGAGCGGTAGATCGCCACATGCTGCTGCCAGATATTGCCCGCTTCTGGAACGGTGTGGCGCGGATCGGGCGGCAGGGTCCGGGCCAGAACCGCAGCCAACAGCGCCATATACCCCGCATGGCCCAGAAACAGCCCCACGGTGGTCACATGCGGGCCGATCAGGGCCAGCGCAGCATAGGTCACGCCAAAGAAGCTGGACCAAAGGGTCATCGCCAGGGGTCGCCGCGCCTCGGGTGCGAGGGTGGCGATCATCGTGGGGCCGACCACGACGATGGCCAGATGCGACGCGCCCTCGACGATCCGGCTGGCGAGCATCAGGGGATAGGCGGGCAGAAGGCTTTGCACCGCCGACATCGCCGCCCCGGCCAGAAGGGCTGCCACGATGGCCCGGCGCGGGCCGATCCGGGCGACCAGCAGCCCCGCCGTGGTGCCGAAGATCAGCCCGACCATGCCGACGATGGACACGACCAGACCAAGCGCCACCTCGCCCTGCCCGCCGTAGCTGGCGCGCAGGGGCTCATAGAGGATGGAGATCTTGCCGAACTGCGCCGCAGCCCCAAGGCCCGCGCCCCACAAAAGAAAGACGAGGACCATTGGCGGCAGCGGGCGCATGGCTGTTGGTATCCAGATCAGCCGCGAATGACCAGCGGCGCGCTCGTCGATGACTTCGTCACTCCTCGCCTGGGTCCGAACGCCAAGGAGACGAAGTCGAACGAGGAGCGCCCCGTGGCAACCCTAGAAGTGCAGCGCGCGGCCGTAGGCATCCAGCACCGATTCGTGCATCATCTC
>NCDS01000173.1:0-2541 GCA_002280315.1 Rhodobacterales bacterium 32-66-7
GGCCGAGATCAGGATGTTCGGGAACGACTTGTCGTCGCGCAAAAGCACGTTGTAGCGCGGCTTCAACTGCTTGATCAGGTTCTGCTCCAGCAAGAGCGCCTCAAGCTCCGTCCGGGTCGTGAGGAACATCATCGACGCCGTCTCGTGGATCATCCGGGCGATTCGCGCCGAATGGCCGGAGGGGCGGGCATAGTTCGACACCCGCGCCTTCAGATTGCGCGCCTTGCCCACATATAGCACCTCGGACGCGGCGTTCAGCATCCGGTAGACCCCGGGGGAGGAGTCGAGCGACTTCAGGCAGTCGGCGATGACCTGGTGGCCGGTTCTGGTCTTGGCGTCGGGGGTTTCTGGCATGATCTTCAAACCGTCGATTCTGGTGCCGGGCTGCACTGAAGCATGGCCCGCGACAAGAGGAAAGCTGTCCACGGAATCTGGGGATAACTCTGCGGACAAGAATTCGGGAAGGCGGAATTTCCGTTGGATTCAGGCGGCTTCGTTGACTTGCCTATTTTTTAGGCATTTTGTTAAGCAACTGAATTGTAACGAAAGATTTTCGCGCTTTTCGCAAATCCATGAAAAGCCACGATAATTATGACATTGACGTGACCGTGGTTTCAAAGGTGCACAACTTTGACGCTCGCGCCGGTGCTGGCGTCATTCAAGCCCCAGCACATCCGGTGTTTTCCAGGCCAGATGCTGGCCGCCATCCACCGCCACCATTTGCCCGGTCACCGCCGGACTGTCGAGGAAAAACCCAAGCGCCGCCGTGATGTCGGCGGGGTTCGACCCGCGCCCGATGACGGTTGCCTTGCGCTGGCGGTCAAAGTGGCTGGCCGACTGCTTCACGCCCTGCATCGTCGGCCCCGGCCCGATCCCGTTGACCCGCACATGCGGCGCAAGCCCCTGCGCCGCCGTCCGGGTCAGCGCCCAAAGCCCCATCTTCGCGATGGTATAGGTCGAAAACTCCGGCGTGAGTTTCAGCACCCGCTGGTCCACCATGTTGACGATCAGCCCCTGCGCCATCGGCTCGTCGTTTTCATCCATCACGGCGGGCGGGCACTGGCGGGCGAAGGCTTGCGTCAGCACATAAGGCGCACGCAGGTTGGATTCGATGTGCCGGTCCCAGCTGACCCGGGTCGAGGTCTGGATCTGGTCGTATTCGAAGATCGAGGCGTTGTTGACCAGCACTGTCAGCGGGCCAAGCGCGGCGGTTGCGGCGGGGATCAGCGCGTCCACCGCAGCCTCGTCCAGAAGGTCGGCCTGCAGGGCAACCGCCTGGCGACCCATCGCCCGGATTTCCTGCACCACGCCCTCCGCCTCATCGCGGGAGGTGGCGTAATGCACCGCCACGTCATGACCGCGCCCGGCGAGATACAGCGCCATCGCCCGGCCCAGCCGCTTGCCCGCCCCGGTGACCAATGCCGTCAATTCGCCCGCCCTCCACATCCGCAGGTTTTCTGGCCGATCAGGTGGCGCCCGCAGGTGCCGCAGACCGGGGCTGTGGCCGTCTTCCGCAGCACCCGGGGCAGGGCCGAGGGGAACAGCACGCGGCCGACGAAGGCGACCAGCGCCATCAGCCCCAGAAAGACGATGATGATCTTGACCAGCATGCTAAAGCCCGTACCGCGCCCAAAGCGCCCGATCCTCTACCGCGTCGAGGGTCTGGTTGACCAGCGCCAAGCCAAGCCGCTGGGCAAGGCTGCGTTTCCTGCCATAGGGCACCAGCCGCACCTTTTCGCCGTAAAGCGCCTTCAGCTTCGGCACCAGATGCGCCACGCCGTCCACGAGGCCGACCGTTACCGCCTGCCCACCCACCCAGACATCGGCGTTGAAAAGATCGGCGTTCAGGTCCAGCCGTGCCCCGCGCCTTGCGGTCACATGGTCGATGAAGGCCTGATGGATCGGGGCCTGCAAGGCCTTGAGCCGCGCCACATCCTCATCCTTCTGCGGCAGGAACGGGTCGGCCAGGCTTTTCGACTTCCCCGCCGTAACCACCCGCCGTTCGACCCCTTGCCGGGCCATCAACTCGGGAAAGCCGAAGCTGGCGAAGATCACGCCGATTGATCCGACGATGCTGCTTTGGTCGACCCAGATGTCATCGGCGGCACAGGCGAGCCAGTAGCCGCCCGAGGCCGCCACATCCTCGACAAACGCGTGGACCGGGACCTGCTTCTCTTCCGCCAGCCGCCGGATGCGCGCGGCGATCAGCGACGACTGCACCGCCGACCCGCCGGGGGAGTTGATCAGGAGCGCCACCGCCGCCGGCCTGGCCTTGAAGGCCCGGTCGATCAAGGGGGCCAGCCCCTCATCATTCAGGCTGCGCAGGCCGGCGCCGATGGTGCCGCCAAGGCGGATGACCGGGACCAGCGCCGGTTTCGGCAGGAAGGGGATGAAGCGTTTCATGCAGGACAGGTAAGCCGCCGGGGGCTTGCGGGCAAGGGCTGCGCCGGGCAGGGTTTCAGCATGATCGACAAGCTGGAGATGTTCATCGCCCTCGCCCGCGAACGCCACTTCGGTCGCGCGGCCGAGGCGTGCGGGGTG
>NCDS01000173.1:2613-7747 GCA_002280315.1 Rhodobacterales bacterium 32-66-7
GATCAGCTTGGCGTGCAACTGGTGTTTCGCGGCAGCCGGTTTCAGGGTCTGACGCCCGAAGGTCAGCGCGTCCTTGACCGCGCCCTGGGCATCGTTGGCGACGTGAGGGCGCTGAAGGACGAGATGCGGGTCGTCCGCTCCGGCCTTTCCGGCAACCTGCGGCTTGGGGTGATCCCGACCGCTTTGCCGATGGTCGCCGACCTGACCGGCCCCTTCACCGCGCGGCACCCTAACGTCCGCGTGTCGATCCTGTCGCGGACGAGTGTGGAGATCCTGACTGGGATCGAAGCCTTGGAGCTGGAGGCAGGGATCACCTATCTGGACAACGAACCCCTCGGCCGGGTGCTTCAGGTGCCGCTTTACGCCGAATTCTACCGGCTGCTGATCGCCAAGGGGGCCGAGCTTGCCGGGCGGCGGCAGGTCGGCTGGGCGGAACTTGCAACGCTGCCCCTGTGCCTTCTCACCTCGGACATGCAGAACCGGCGGATCGTGAACCAGCATCTGGCCGAGGCCGGGGTCGATGCCGCGGCGATGATCGAGTCGAACTCCACCATCGCGCTCGTCACGCATGTGCTGACCGGGCGCTGGGCAAGCGTGGTGCCGAAGCGGTTGGCGGACATGTTCGTGACCGACGGCCGCCTTGCCTCCATCCCGATTACCGAACCGGAGGCGGAGCATGCCATCGGCCTGATCGCCACCCGCCGCGACCCGCAGACGCCGGTGCTGCAGGCCCTGCTGGACGAGGCCGCGCGGGCGTTCGGACGATAGCCTGTGTCTATCGCATAACGGCATATCTGGATTGATTTCCCTATCAATCGGCGTATCACGCGGGAAGGCCAGCCCTGAAGGACGCAAGCATGCTCGATTCCGCCGATCTTTCCGACCGGGTTGCCCAGATTCTGGCAGATCACGCGGGGCTGGAAGGGCCGCTTCTGCCAATCCTGCATGGCATTCAGGCGGCGTTCGGGCACGTCCCACAAGCCGCCATCCCGCAGATCGCCAAGGCGCTGAACCTCTCCAAGGCCGAGGTGCATGGCGTCATCACCTTCTACCACGACTTCCGCGAAGCCCCCGCCGGGCGGCATGTGCTCAAGCTTTGCCGGGCCGAGGCGTGTCAGGCGATGGGGGCCGACCGGATGGCCGCCGAGGTGAAGGCCGCGCTTGGCATCGACTGGCACGAGACGACGCCGGATGGTCGCGTGACGCTTGAACCCGTGTTCTGCCTTGGCCTTTGCGCCTGCGGACCGGCGGCGATGCTGGACGGGCGGCTGATCGGCCGCTGCGATGCCGGGATCGTGGCCGAGGTCATGGCATGAAGCTCTACCTCCCCCTCGACAGCGTTGCCGTGGCTTTGGGCGCCGAGGCCATCGCCGCCGCCATCCTGACCGAAGCGGCGCGCCGGGGGATCAGGGTCGACCTCGTCAGGAACGGCAGCCGCGGCATGGTCTGGCTGGAACCGCTGGTGGAGGTTGAGACCGACGCGGGTCGCATCGGCGTCGGCCCGATGACGGTGGCCGATGTGCCCGCCCTCTTCGGCAGCGCCGCGCGGCATCCGAAGGCTTTGGGCCTGGTGGAGGATTTGCCCTGGATGAAGGGCCAGACCCGGTTGACGTTTGCCCGCGTCGGGGTGATCGATCCGCTGTCCCTGGCCGATTACCGCGCGCATGGCGGGCTTCAGGGGTTGACCCGCGCCCGCAGCATGACCCGAGCCGAGATCGTGGCGGAAGTCACCGACTCGGGCCTGCGTGGCCGTGGCGGCGCGGGGTTCCCGACCGGCATCAAGTGGAAGACGGTCAGCGACGCGCCCGGTGACCGCAAATACATCGTCTGCAACGCCGATGAGGGCGACTCTGCCACCTTCGCCGACCGCATGCTGATGGAAGGCGACCCCTTCTGCCTGATCGAGGGCATGGCGATTGCGGGCCTGGCCTGTGGGGCTGCCAAGGGGTTTGTCTACATCCGCTCGGAATATCCCATCGCCATCCGGGTGATGGAATCGGCGATCCGCATCGCCCGCACCGCCGGAGTTCTTGACGCAGGGTTCGACATCGAGGTGCGGGTCGGGGCCGGGGCCTATGTCTGCGGTGAGGAAACGAGCCTTCTGAACTCGCTTGAGGGGAGGCGCGGCGTGGTTCGCGCCAAGCCGCCCCTGCCCGCGCTGGAAGGCTTCATGGGCAAGCCGACCGTGGTGAACAACGTGATCTCGCTCGCCTCGGTCCCGGTGATCCTGGCCAAGGGGGCGGCGTTCTACAAGGACTTCGGCCATGGCCGGTCACGCGGCACGGTGCCGTTGCAGATCGCCGGCAACGTCCGCTACGGCGGGCTGTATGAGACCGCCTTCGGCCTGACGCTGGGCCAGATCGTCGACGACATCGCCGGGGGCACCGCTTCGGGCCGTCCGGTCAAGGCGGTGCAGGTCGGCGGTCCCTTGGGCGCCTACCACCCCCGCGCCGATTTCGACACGCCCTTCGGGTATGAGGATTTCGCCGGCCAAGGGGGCCTCATCGGCCATGCCGGTCTTACCGTGTTCGACGACAGCGCCGACATGCTGGCCCAGGCCCGCTTCGCGATGGAGTTCTGTGCGATCGAATCCTGTGGCAAATGCACCCCCTGCCGCATCGGCGCGGTCCGGGGGGTTGAGACCATCGACCGCATCGCCAAGGGCGACGCCGCCGCGATCCCCCTCCTCACCGACCTTTGCAGCACGATGAAATCCGGATCGCTTTGCGCGTTGGGCGGGTTCACCCCCTATCCCGTGCTGTCCGCGCTGACGCATTTCCCCGAAGATTTCACTCCCGTCAGGGAGGCCGCCGAATGACCCCGTCCCTGACCGCCAAAAATTTTCGCCGAAAATTTTTGGCGCGCACCCCAACCGTTTCGCAGAGGACTGCATGAAAGACTTTATCATCCCGGATCGTGATTTCGGCACCCCTGCGGCGAAATCGAAGACCATGGTCACCCTGACCATCGACGGCTTTGACGTGACCGTGCCCGAAGGCACCAGCATCATGCGCGCGGCGGCTGAGGCGGGGATTACCGTGCCGAAACTGTGCGCGACGGACTCGGTCGATGCCTTCGGCTCCTGCCGTCTGTGTCTGGTGGAGATCGAGGGGCGGAATGGCACCCCGGCCTCATGCACCACCCCGGTTGCGCCTGGCCTGAAGGTGAAGACCCAGACCGGCAAGCTCAAGGACCTGCGGCGCGGGGTGATGGAGCTTTACATCTCGGACCACCCGCTGGATTGCCTGACCTGTGCGGCCAATGGCGACTGCGAGCTTCAGGACATGGCCGGTGCCGTCGGCCTGCGCGACGTCCGCTATGAGGCTGTGGATACCCATTTCCGCGCGAAGAACACCAGCGGCGAGGCGAACCCGCAGTATCTGCCGAAGGACGACAGCAACCCCTATTTCGCCTATGACCCGGCGAAGTGCATCGTCTGCTCCCGCTGCGTCCGCGCCTGTGAGGAGGTGCAGGGCACCTTCGCCCTCACCATCGAAGGCCGGGGCTTCGACAGCCGCGTCTCGTTCGGCGCCAAGACCGACAACGCGCTCGCCTCCGACTGCGTCTCCTGCGGCGCTTGCGTCGCCGCCTGCCCGACCGCGACGCTGACGGAAAAGTCGATCATCGACATCGGCACGCCCGAACGGTCCGTCATCACCACCTGCGCCTATTGCGGCGTCGGCTGTTCGTTCAAGGCGGAAATGCGCGGCGATGAACTGGTCCGCATGACCCCTTACAAGCACGGCAAGGCCAACCGGGGCCATTCCTGCGTCAAGGGCCGCTTCGCCTATGGCTATGCGTCCCACAAGGACCGCATCCTGAACCCGATGATCCGCGACAGCATCAACGACCCCTGGCAGGAGGTTTCCTGGCCCGAGGCAATGGAGTTTGCGGCGACCCGGATGCAGGGCATCCAGGCCAAATACGGGCGGCAGTCTGTGGGGGTCATCACCTCCTCGCGCTGCACCAATGAAGAGGCGTATCTGGTCCAGAAACTGACCCGCGCCGTGTTCATGAACAACAATACCGATACCTGCGCGCGGGTCTGCCATTCGCCCACCGGCTATGGGTTGGGCCAGACCTTCGGCACGTCTGCCGGTACGCAAGATTTTGACAGCGTCGAACATACCGATGTCGTCATCGTCATCGGCGCCAACCCGACCGATGGCCACCCGGTCTTTGCCAGCCGGTTGAAGAAGCGCCTGAGGAAGGGCGCGAAGCTGATCGTGATCGACCCGCGCCGGATCGATCTGGTCGACGGCCCGCATGTGAAGGCCGCGCACCACCTGCCGCTTCGTCCCGGGACCAACGTCGCCGTGGTCAGCGCCATCGCCCATGTGATCGTGACCGAAGGCCTGATGGATGAAGCCTTCATCCGTGAGCGGTGCGATTGGGATGAATTCCAGGACTATGCCGAATTCATCAGCCAACCCAACCACTCCCCCGAGGCGACGGAGCTTTTGACCGGCGTCAAAGCCGACGACCTTCGTGCCGCTGCCCGGCTGTTCGCGACCGGCGGCAATGGGGCGATCTACTATGGGCTGGGCGTGACGGAGCATTCGCAGGGGTCCACCACCGTCATCGGCATCGCCAACCTTGCGATGCTGACCGGCAACATCGGCCGCCCCGGCGTGGGGGTGAACCCGCTCCGGGGTCAGAACAACGTGCAGGGCTCCTGCGACATGGGGTCGTTCCCGCACGAATTGCCGGGCTACCGGCATGTGAAGAACGACGCGGTGCGGTCGGTGTTCGAAGACCTCTGGGGCGTCAAGATCGACAACGAACCGGGCCTGCGCATCCCCAACATGCTCGACGCGGCGGTCGAAGGCTCGTTCAAGGGGCTTTACTGCCAGGGTGAGGATATCCTGCAATCCGACCCCGACACCAAGCACGTCGCCGCCGGCCTTGCGGCGATGGAATGTGTCATCGTCCACGACCTTTTCCTGAACGAAACGGCGAATTACGCGCATGTGTTCTTCCCTGGCTCGACCTTCCTGGAAAAGGACGGCACCTTCACCAACGCCGAACGCCGGATCAACCGCGTCCGCAAGGTGATGGCCCCCCGCCAGGGCTTTGCCGATTGGGAGGTGACGCAGCTATTCGCCAACGCGATGGGCGCGAACTGGACATATAC
>NCDS01000174.1 GCA_002280315.1 Rhodobacterales bacterium 32-66-7
AGGGCGCCGATCAGATGCGGCTTGAAGAAATCTGACCTGCGACAATCATAGGTCAAGGTGGCGATGGCCGACACCACCTTGGTGTCGCCCATGAACCCGCCGAAAGCGGTTTCCATCCCGTGAATGGCGATGATCACCCCGGCCGGCACGCCGAAGCGCTGTTCCAGGCTTGCATAGAAGTCGGCCGACTGTGCCTTGCGCTTGCGCCCTTGGGCGATGATCGTCTCGGCTCCGCGCACCTCAAGAAACTTCTCCAGGCTGTATTTGAAGCTTTTCTGATTGCGATCCGCGCCGATGGTCGCGGTAGAATAGCTTGTCGCCTGCAGCGCCGCGATCCCGCGCTTGCCTACGCCTTCGTCCCTAAGCTCGCTTGCGATTTCGGCCTTCCAGGCCTCGTACCGGCCGCCGGTGTCGCTGCAGGTTGCCGCAAACGCGGTCGAGGGAAGGAGCGCGCAAAGTGCGACAAATCGGGTGATCTTGAGCATGAGGCTACCTGTGGCGTGACGCGCCCCAGTCACACCGCTGCCGGTCACGAAGTCAAGGGACGTTGTCGCCAGCACGCGCGGCAGAAGTGGCAGCCCGTAGGGGAGTCGAACCCCTCTTACCTGGTTGAAAACCAGGTGTCCTAACCGATAGACGAACGGGCCACGCTTTCGGTGCGCCGGGATTTAGACCGGGCTCCAACCTTCTGCAAGGGGAATCTTGCGCCCTGCCATGCGCAAGCGCACCTCAGGCCAGGGCCGCGTCGTCCAGCCGCAACTGGGCCTTGCTGGCCCCGTTCCAATGATTGAGCTCAAGCCTTCCGGCGAGGTGAAAGCGCTGGTGACCGGCGGTTTCCAACTGCTGACCCAGGGGGCCATCGAAGGCCCCGAAGATCATCGCCTCAAGCGCAGGGCCAGTTCCGTCCGAGATTGCCAGCTTGAGATGTGCCGCGCCTATCCGCCGCGCCGAGACGGCGACATTCGAAAATGCAAAGCGCGGCGCGGGGGCGGCGGCTCCGAATGGCCCGGCCGCTTCGATTTGTGCAATGAGGTCAGGCGTCGCGGCACCGGTCGTCAACAATCCGTCGATCCGCAGGTCGGCCGGACCAGCGGCACCCGACCCCTGGCGCGCCAAAAGCTCAGCCAGCCGGGCCATCGCCGGTTCCAGTTGCGCCCGCGACAGGGACAGACCCGCCGCCATCTTGTGACCCCCGCCCTTTTCGATCAACCCTTCTGCGGCCAGCCGCTGGATCGCCGCGCCAAGATCGACGCCCGTGACCGACCGGGCCGAGCCCTTGCCGATATCGCCGTCAAAACCGATCACCACGGCAGGGCGGTTTGCCGACTCTTTCAGGCGCGCGGCGACGATTCCCACCACGCCGGGATGCCAACCCGCACCCGCTGCCCAGACGAGGGGACCGTCCAGCCCCCGCATCTCGGCCTGAACCAGCGCTTCCTGCCGCACGAGTTCGGTGATCTCGCGCCGCTCGGTGTTCAACTGGTCGAGGCGGGCGGCCATGGCCCGCGCCTCGCCGTCATCCTCGGTGGCCAATAGCCTTGCGCCAAGGTCGGCCTGGCCGATCCGGCCCCCCGCATTCACCCGTGGCCCGATCAGAAAGCCCAGGGCATGCGTGTTCGGCGCCTGATCCAGCCTTGCGACATCGGCAAGCGCGCGCAACCCCGGCCGCTCGCGGCGCATCATCACCTTCAGCCCCTGCCGGACAAAGGCCCGGTTGACCCCGATCAGGGGCGCGACATCCGCCACCGTCGCGAGCGCCACAAGGTCCAGGAGCGCCATGAGATCAGGGGCTTGCACGCCGTTCTTCTTCAGCCGGCGGTTGGCCTCGACCAAGAGCAGGAACACCACCCCGGCGGCGCAGAGATGCGCCAGACTGCCATCCTCGTCCTGCCGGTTGGGGTTCACCACGGCCAGGGCCGCAGGCAGGGTTTCCAGCGCCAGATGGTGGTCAAGGATCACCACATCCGCCCCCTTCGCCGCTGCAATGGGCTCGTGACTGAGGGTGCCGCAATCGACGCAAAGGATCAGGTCATGCGCTTCTGCCAGGGCCGCCATGGCGGGGACGTTCGGCCCATACCCCTCATCGATCCGGTCGGGGATATAAAGCGTCGCCGTGATCCCGAAGCCACGCAGCCAGGTCAGGATGAGCGCCGCCGAAGCCCCGCCATCCACATCATAATCGGCAAAGACCGCAATCCGCTCCCGCAGGTCCACCGCGCGCAACAGCCGGTCCGCCGCCAGCCCCATGTCGCGCAGGACCATCGGATCGGGGAGGAGGTCGCGCAGCGCCGGCGCAAGAAACGCCTCGGCCGCCTCGGGTGCCACACCCCGCGCGGCGAGGACCCCGCACAGCGCCAAAGGCAGCCGCGTGACCTGCGCCATCCCCTGCGCCAACCGATCCCGCGCCGCATCCGGCCCCACCCAGCGCCGACCGGTCAGCGAGGACTGGACGCTCAGGAACGCAGGGGGAAGGGAAGGGGACTGGGTCATCCCGAAGGGGTGCCGCAAGCGGGCCGGGCTTGCAAGGGGGGCGAAACTGGTCAGGCGAGGCCGGCGTCGGGGGTGCCCGCCATCGCCTCGGCGATCAGGGGGCGGAGGCGGTCGTAAAGGCCGTCCTTCGCGGCCCCGGTTTCCAGATCATCACTCAGCCGGGCAAGAAGGCGGCGGTGCGGGTCTGGAGGGTAAGCGTCAGCACCGCGAGAAGGAGCACCGCAGCGAGGGTGGCGAGGGTGGTCAGGCCTTGGCGGGGGTTGCGGGGCATTGGGGGAGGGTGTCATGGGGGGTGGGGGGTCGCAAGGAAAGGAAAAGGCTCAGCTCCGGGTCGTAGTTCTTTCCGTTCCGATACTGGAGGGCCGCGTCGGCGTCGGTGTCGGCAGCTTGACGTCCGGATGCGGGTAGGTCAGCACCTGCCCAAACCTCGCAACCAGCCACTTCCGCACCTCCACCGCACCGAAATAGACCGTGGCGTTGGTGTTGGAGGGGAGCGCGGTGGTCTTACCCGGAGGTCAAGGACGCCAGAGAATGGTCCAGAATTCGATCAAACTCTGCGACTTGCTCACTTGTCGCCCCGAGTTTGGCCAAGGCAGGGCCGCATTCCCTAAGGCCATTCACAAAGACTGCAACACGTTCGGACCGCGTGCCCGTAAGGAAGATCTGGATGTCCAACTGTGGACAACAGTTGAAGATCCGGTTCTTACGTTCCAGCCGGGACCGGGCCGGAAACCGTGCAAGATTCTCCGCCTTCATGATGATTGGGATATAACGGACCCTTACGTCCAACTCTGACAAGGTACTTTTCGCGACGGCATCCGTCAGCGAGATCCTCACAGCCTCCCCAACTTCGTGCATTTGAAACAGCGCAGTCTTGTCGACCTCACTTGAGAAAAAGAATTCCATCTGCCACCCACTTTCTGACCGTGCAGGTTAATACCGAAATGTATAATTCAAAAAGTGCCATGCGTTGCGACATATCCCACATTGGCCGCAACTTCGGCTATCCGGGCGCTCAGTCGATTGTCGAAGGTCTCAACTGAAACATAGTGAACTCCCATCCGGGTTAGTTCAGCCTGCGAACCATGGATGTCTGCGCCGGTGGAAGCCATACCCAGCAGCCGCTCCAAGAGTTTGGCTCCGTCGTCAGGGTTTGGTGAAGCAAGGACGCGTGTTCCTCCGTCACTGGTTCCCTGTATACCTCTAATGCCGCCAGCCACCCCGCCAGCCAAGGCTTCCCCAGCGTCAACGATCAACCTCACACCACCGCCCGAGATCTCCGGCGCCGCGTTCCCCGGCAGCACCCATTCCGACTGCTCACCGAAGGGTTTGTAGAGGGCAGACTCAACCTTCACCCCCGCCGCATCGGTGATCGCGCGGACCGAACTCAGCCCCTCGCGGTGAAGGTAGGTGGCGACGGCGGGCGTGGTGGCGTTCAGGAGTTTGACGGCCGGATGCGGGTAGGTCAGCACCGGCCCGGCCCCCGCGACCAGCCGACCCGGAACGAATCCGCTTGAAAACCGGGGCTTTCGGGGGCATACGGCGCAGCAGATGCCCGCGGCTGGACTGCGGGCCCCACCTTATCGGAGAGACCATGGCCAAGGAAGATATTCTCGAATTCCCCGGTGTCGTCAAGGAACTCTTGCCCAACGCGACATTCAAGGTCGAACTCGAGAACGGCCATGAGCTGATCGCGGTGATGGCGGGCAAGATGCGCAAGAACCGGATCCGGGTGCTGGCGGGCGACAAGGTGCAGGTCGAGATGACGCCCTATGACCTGTCCAAGGGCCGCATCAACTATCGCTTCAAGTAACTGATCTTGCGCCTGATTCTGGGATCGTCCAGCCCGCGCCGGTATGAACTTCTGGCGCAGCTTGGGATCGCGCCCGACCTGATCCTTGCCCCCGACATCGACGAATCCCCCCGCAAGGGTGAGCTTCCCGCCCCCTATGCCCTGCGGCTGGCGCGGGAAAAGGCCCTTGCGGTGGCGGCGGGGCCGGAGGATATCGTTCTTTGCGCCGATACCACCGTGGCGCTGGGGCGGCGCATTCTGGGCAAGCCCGCCGATGCGGGTGAGGCGGCGGCTTTCCTGACCGCGCTTGGCGGGCGGCGTCATACCGTCGTGACCGCCATCGCGGTCCGGCAGGGCGCGCGCATCCTGACCCGGAGCAGTGAAAGTGCGGTCAAGATGAAGCGGTTGTCGGATGATGAGCTGAACACCTACCTTGCCAGCAACGACTGGCAGGGCAAGGCGGGCGGTTACGGGATCCAGGGGCTGGCAGGCGCATTCATTCCGTGGATCTCCGGCAGTTTTAGCGGGATCATGGGCTTGCCGGTCGCTGAAACCGCCGCCCTGCTGACCGCGGTCGGCTATCCGGTCTGGAGGCGGGCATGAAGGGTCGGGTCCTCGCGCTGGACGAGGTTGCCGGGCGTCCGGCGGCGGCGCTGATCATCGACGGGCGGCTCGAGGAGCTTGCCATCGATCCGGCCGACGATACGCCCCTGCCGGGTGCCATCTTCCGTGCCGTGGCCGATCGGCCAGTCAAGGGGCAGGGCGGCATCTTCGTGAAGCTGCCGACAGGCACGGGCTTTCTGCGCCAGATCTCGGGCGTGGCCCCGGGGCAGCGGCTTCTGGTGCATTCAAATCACGCTTTTCCATCCTGACGCCCGATGCGCCGGGTCTGAACATCTCGCGCCGGATCAAGGACGAGGGGGTGCGGGACGAGCTCGCCACCCTCGCCCAGGCTGGGATGGCCGGGGCTGATCCGGCGCTGGGGCTGATCCTGCGGTCCGGCTGCGATGGAGCCGAGGCGGACGAGATCGCCGATGACATCGCCGCGATGCGGAGCCTTGCCGAGGCGGTTCTGGCCGACGTCACCGGCGGGCCGGAGTTGCTGGTCGACGGCCCGGGCGCGCTGGACCTTGCCAGCCGCGACTGGCTTGATCCGCCGGTGGACAGCGCCGATCCCGACCCCGGCAGCTTTGATCGTCAGGGCGTGCTGGATGCGATTGCCGATCTGCTGAGGCCCCGGGTTGCGCTGGACGGCGGCGGCCACATGATGGTTGAGCCGACGCGCGCCCTGGTCGCGGTCGATGTGAACACCGGCCCCGACACCTCACCGGCTGCGAGCCTCAAGGTGAATATTGCCGCCGCGCGGGACCTGTCGCGCCAGCTTCGGCTGCGGGGTCTGGGCGGGCAGGTGGTGGTGGATTTCGCCCCGATGCCGAAGCGCGACCGGCAGATCCTGGACCAGGTCCTGCGCGCTGCCTTCAAGACCGATGGCGACGCCCATTTGGCCGGATGGACCACGCTTGGACTTTTCGAACTTACCCGCAAGCGCGACCGCCTGCCGTTGGCAGAGCTTCTGGCGGGCGTCGTGCCATGAAATGCCCGATCTGCGGCAAGCCCGCCGTGCCCGACTATCTCCCGTTCTGCTCACGCCGCTGCGCCGATGTCGACCTTTTCCGCTGGCTGACGGAAAGCTACGCCATTCCGGTCAAGCCGGACGAGACCGACGAGGACGAGCCAGAGCGCTCCGACCTCAGGTCGGATCCGAGGCCCGACCCCAGGCCCGATCCCAAGGATGCCTGACGGGCGTTTTCCCTCTGGACAGCCCCCGACGCCTTGGCTATCACCCGCCCACCATCGCGTGCCCAGATAGCTCAGTTGGTAGAGCAGCGGATTGAAAATCCGCGTGTCGCTGGTTCGATTCCGGCTCTGGGCACCACTTGCATCCTCGCAGTTTCGGATAACACCGCGCCTTTTGGCGCATTGCTGCGCAGCAATGACAAGCGGTGCGGGCGGTTCGGTCCGTGGCGCTGCCGCGGCAGGAGGGGTTGCGGCTTGTCGCGGACGCTCGCCGGGGGCGCGCCTGATATTGCGATCGCCTTATCTTCTGCCAAGGCTGTCAAGCCAAACCGCAGGTGCCTGCTAAAGCATTTTGCATTTAATCTGCAACGTAGCCTGCATGTGCAAGGTAGTTGAGGCATTCGTCTGGTGTGAACAGGGTGCAGATGTCACCGAGTGCGG
>NCDS01000175.1 GCA_002280315.1 Rhodobacterales bacterium 32-66-7
GGTTTCGCTTCGGCAACCAGACCTGGGACAACATGTTCCACACCCTGGCCAGCGGCGTGCCGATCTGGACGGCGTATGAGGTCCTCCTCCTCTGGGCCTATGCCAATGGCTGGGCGCCGATGGTGACCTTTGCCGAGAACCCGGTCTGGGTCGTGGCGGTGTTCTTCCTCGTGCCCCTGATCCATGAGGTCGGGTTCTACTTCTGCCACCGGCTGCTGCACTTCAGCCCGCTGTACGAGATTGCCCACAAGCTGCACCACCGCAACATCAACCCCGGCCCCTGGTCCGGCCTGTCGATGCACCCGGTGGAGCATGTGATCTATTTCTCCACCATCCTTCTGTTCTTCATCATCCCCAGCCATCCGGTCCACATGATCAACCTCGCCTCACGCCTTGGGGTGTCGCCGGCGCAGGGGCATACCGGGTTCGACCGGGTGGTCCTTGGCGAAGAGTCCAGCTTCGAGG
This sequence comes from Rhodobacterales bacterium 32-66-7, assembly GCA_002280315.1. Classification (GTDB taxonomy): domain Bacteria; phylum Pseudomonadota; class Alphaproteobacteria; order Rhodobacterales; family Rhodobacteraceae; genus Tabrizicola. The sequence goes on from NCDS01000175.1 coordinate 466, forward strand.
CGAGCTATTATGCCCATTACCTCCATCACAAGTATTTCGAGGTGAACTACGCCGACGGCATGGTGCCCCTGGACCGCTGGTTCGGATCGTTCCACGACGGCACGCCCGAGGCGCATGAGGCGATGAAGGCGCGCCGAACAAGGCGGAGCGCGTGACGAAATGGCATCCTGCCACGGGCGGTTTAAGGGGCGGAGCGCGTTCCGCGCGAAGACTCTTTGTCTCACCGGGTCGCGTGAAGGACGCGACCCGGCTCGGCGTGCGCGCCGCGCGGGGATATTTTGGCAGAAAGGAAGGGCTCAGCCGATCTTGTAGCTGGTCGCATGGGCCGGGATGGTCAGTCCGGGGGCAAGGCCCGGGGCCGGTTCGGGCGCGCCCAGGGTCAGCTTGATTGGCAGGACCCCGGCCCAGACCGGCCAGCCCAGGTCTTCCACGGGGTCGGTGGGTGGGCCGGCGGAGATCTTTGCCGACGCTTCAGTCAGGGGCAAGGACAGGATGCGTGTGGCCTTAAGCTCTTGTGCGGTCATCGGGCGCAGGGTGTCCCATCTGCCGGGAAACATCTCATCCATCATCGCGCGGAGGTGGGCGGCCTTGGCGACGGGGTCTTCCACCACCTCGGCCTTTCCGAACACCATCACGCTGCGGTAATTGAACGAATGTTCCAGACCGGAGCGCGCCAGCACCATGCCGTCGGTCAGGGTGACGGTGACGCAGACCTCTGCCCCCGCCGCGCGGTTCTGCATCCGGCTGGCGGACGAGCCGTGCCAGTAGATCCGGTCCGCCTCGCGCCACTGGAGCGTCGGGGTGACGACGGGGTTGCCGTCGACGAGGTGACCGACATGCGCGACCGGCATCGCATCGAGGATCGCGTCGATCGTGGCGCGGTCATAGGCGGCCTTGTCGTGCAACCGGCGGACACGGCTGCGTGGCGACGGGGCGGTGGGCATCGGACGTCCTTTCAGTGGCCGCGACCGGGCTTGGGCGCTACCGCATGTTGTGGCATGTCCGACGGACCGACGCGACAGTTTGCGCAAGGCCGGGAATACGGGGCAAGGCTTTGTCAAACTTGAAAAAACCTTCGGAAATGATACACTGGTATCCAGAAAACGACCGGTGGAGGGAGCGGATGCGCCCCGGACCGGCAAGAGGGCAGAGAAAAATGAATTCAGCAAAGCTTGCAGTCGCAATCCTGGCCGTTCTTCCATTTATCACGGCGCCCGGCCTGGCAGGCGCGATCCAGAAGGCCTGCATGGCCTCGGATCGCGGCGGCAACCGGGCCTTGTGCGGCTGCATCCAGGAGGCTGCCGACATCACGCTGTCTGACAGTGATCAGCGTCGGGCGGCGAAATTCTTCAAGGACCCTGAAAAGGCGCATGCGACCTGGGTGTCGCAGTCCCGCTCGGACGATGCCTTCTGGGAGCGTTACAAGAATTTTGGCCAGACCGCCGAGGCCTACTGCGCCGGGTGAAACACTTGCGCGGCGCGTGGGCAGATTGCCCACCCCATGCAGGAAGAACCCCCGCCCTCCGGTCGGAGGTGGGGGCTTTCACGTGGGACATTTAGCCATTAGGCAGGAAACGCCTGCTCAGGCCGTGGCCTGCGCCTTGGCGATCTCTTTCTTGATCTTCAGCGCGGTGGTGGACAGCTCTTCGTCCCTGGCTTTCGCCAGATAGGCGTCAAGCCCGCCGCGATGGTCGACCGAGCGCAACGCCGCCGCGGTCACGCGCAGCTTGAACGACTGGCCCAGCACGTCCGAGATCATGGTGACATCGTTCAGGTTCGGCAGAAACCGACGACGGGTCTTGTTGTTGGCGTGGCTGATGTTGTTGCCCGACATCGGCCCCTTGCCGGTAAGTTCGCACACGCGCGACATGATGGTGTTCCTTCGATTCGTCAAAAACAGGTCGGGACAGGAAAGCCTGACCCATGACAGCGATTGCGGGCGTTTACGGGCAATCCTTGGTCAGGTCAAGCGTGAAGCGCCACCGACCGGCCCGGCGGGGTTCGCAACGAAGGCCGCGACCGGCTTGCCGGATGCCGCAGCGCGGCGGCCTTGCCGTATTTTTGCCATGATCCGCTTCAAGATCTGTCGGCATTGATCTCGTTCTTCCAGTCACCAGCAGCTTTGCCGATCGGAGTGAGCCATGTCTGCCCTGGGCTTCCGGACAAGACTTGCGACCTTTCTCGCCCTCCTTACGGCCATTGTCGCGCCGCCGCTTCACGCGCAGGAAGCCTGCAGTGCCTATACCGTGCAGCCGGGCGACACGCTTGGCTCCATCTCCATGGCGGCCTTTGGCAGGCTGGACTATCAGGTGCTTTACAACGCCAATGTCGAGGTTCTGCGCCTCGATCCGTCCGTGCCACCTCCGGGCACGATCCTTCGCATTCCCTGCGAAGACGGGCGCATCTCGGCGGATGATTCCCTGCCGGGGGTGCCTGGGGCGATCACCAACCCGGCCATCGACCCAACCATCGACGCAGCGTCAGAGGTGACCGACAGCGACGCGGCCTCGACCGCCTATCGGCCCATGATCCGCATCGTCAGCGGGGACGACTGGGTGCCCTTTGCCGACCCCTCGCTGACCGGGGGTGGCCTGTTTCTGCGCATCACCACCACCGCTCTCGACCGCGCCGGTCCGGAGTACCGCCACACGATCGGCTGGGTCGAGGATTGGGAGTCGCATATCTTTGCCCTCCTGCCCTCGGGCGCGTTTGACCTGGCCACCGGCTGGTACGATCCGGACTGTGAAAACCTTGCCAACCCGTCCGAGCGTACCCAGTTCATGTGCGACAACTTCATCTTTTCCGAGCCGATCTACGATTCGGCCTTTGCCTTCTTTTCCAGGGCCGACAATCCCTATGCGGCGGCCAGGACCTTTGCCGACCTGACCGGCGCGCGGTTCTGCCGGGCCGAGGGCAACCTCTTTCACGACCTTGAGGCGCAGGGGCTGATGGAACCCGCGATCACCATCCAGATGGAGGACGAGGAAGAGGGGTGTCTGGAGGGATTGCTGGAAGGCCGCTACGATGTCGCCTCGTTCGAAGCGCAATACGCCCCCGCCGCCTTCGCCGCCCTGGGGATCACCGATGAAATCGTGCAAAGCGCCAGTCTGACCTCGATCCAGTCTTCGGTCGCGATTGCGCACAAGTCCAACCCCCGGGCTCAGGCCTATATCGACCATCTCAACCGCGGGCTGGCAATCCTGCGCGACAGTGGCGAGTGGACGGATATCGTGACCGGCACGCTGGCCGAGGCTGAAAGCCTTGCCGCGGCGGAATGACCCCGATCGGCCGGCCTCAGGTCAAGCGAGCCAACAGTCGCTCTGCGGCAAGGGCGGGCGGCAGGCCCCCCTCGACCTCGCGGCCCAGACGCTCCATCTCGTGACGAAGCTTGGCATCGTGGGTGAGCCGGGCGAGCAGAGCGCTCCGCACCTCGTCCTCGAACCAGAGCCGGGCCTGCGCGGTGCGGTTCAGCGTCCAGTGGCCCTGATCCTTGCGCCAGGCGGTCAAGGTCCGGATGTCGTCCCAGGCCCCGGCCAGCCCGTCGCCCGTGATGGATGACACTGGCAACGCCTTGGGAAATCCGGGCTTGTCCTGCGGGCGGCGGCGCAGAAGTTGCAGGGCACCGGAATAATCCGACAGGGTGCGCAGGGCGGCGGGTTTCAGATCGCCATCCGCCTTGTTGACCAGGATCAGGTCGGCCAGTTCCATGATGCCGCGCTTGACACCCTGCAACTCGTCCCCACCCGCCGGAGCCAGGAGGAGAAGGAAGATATCCGCCATCCCGGACACCAGCGTTTCGGATTGCCCGACGCCCACCGTCTCGATCAGGATGACGTCAAAGCCCGCCGCTTCGCACAGCGCCACCGCCTCACGCGTGCGGCGGGCGACACCGCCAAGCTGGGTCTGGCTGGGCGAGGGTCGAATGAAGGCCAGGGGGTCGCGTGAGAGGCGCTCCATCCGGGTCTTGTCGCCCAGGATCGACCCCCCCGAACGGGTGGAGGAGGGGTCGACCGCCAGCACGGCCACCCGCAGGCCCTGCCCGGTCAGCATCAGCCCGAACGCCTCGATGAAGGTCGATTTGCCGACGCCCGGCGTGCCGGAAAGCCCGATCCGCAACGCCTCGTGTCCCGGGGCGCGCAGGGTTGCAAGAAGCTCCAGCGCCTCGGCCCGGTGATCAGCGCGCGCGCTTTCGATCAGCGTGATCGCCCGGGAAAGCGCCCGGCGGTCCCCCGACCGGATCAGCGCGGCGCGGTCCTGGATGTGCGGTGTCTGGTCCATTCCCGCCTTTGTGCCGCAAGCAGACCCGCTTGACGAGGGGGTAGGACGGGAGGGTGACGCAAGCCAAAATTTTTCGCCGAAAAATTTTGGCCCCCGCTGCGGCTGGAAAGCAACGCCTCTGGCCATGCAAGGGCGGGCGGGCGATAAGCGGCGCATGGTAGAGCTTCCCGTTGCCGCAATCCTGCCCGCCCTTGCCGCAGCGCTTGCCTCGCGCGGGGTTGCGGTCTTGCAGGCCCCGCCGGGGGCCGGGAAGACCACGCTTGTGCCCCTGGACCTCATGGCGCGGGGGCTGATCCGGGGCCGTATCCTGATGCTGGAGCCACGCCGCCTTGCCGCCCGCGCGGCGGCCGAGCGGATGGCCGAAACCCTGGGCGAACCCGTGGGGGGCCCGCCACCCGGATCGAGGTGGTGACCGAAGGCATCCTGACCCGGATGATCCAGTCCGACGCCGAGCTTCCCGGCATTGGCCTCGTGATCTTCGACGAGTTTCACGAACGCAGCCTGAACGCCGATCTTGGCCTTGCGCTTTGTCTTGAGGTGCGGGGCGTGCTTCGTCCCGATCTGCACCTTCTGGTCATGTCGGCCACGCTCGACGCTGGTCCGGTGGCAGAGCTGATGGGCGACGCGCTGGTCATCACCTCCGAAGGGCGCGCCTTTCCGGTCGAGACGCGCTGGCTGCCGCGCCCGCCCGACCCGACGCTGCGGCTGGAAGCGGTCGTGGCCAACGCCGTGCGGCAGGCGGTTGACGAGACCGAAGGCGGCATCCTGGTCTTCCTTCCGGGTGAGGGGGAGATCCGGCGGGTCGAAAGCCATCTCTCCGGCCTTCCCGGTTGCGCGATCCGCCCGCTTTTCGGCGCGATGGACTTTGCCGCCCAACGCGCGGCCTTGGCGCCATCCGACGCCCGCAAGATCGTGCTCGCAACGGCAATAGCCGAGACATCGCTGACCCTGCCCGACATCCGGGTGGTGATCGACGCCGGTCGGGCACGACGGGCGCGGTTCGACCCGAACTCCGGCATGCAGCGGCTGGTCACCGAACGGGTGACCAAGGCCGAGGCGGAACAGCGCCGGGGGCGTGCCGGTCGCGTTGCCGAGGGGGTCTGCTACCGGCTTTGGACGAAGGGAGAGGAGGGCGGCCTATCCCCCTTCCCCCCGGCCGAGATCGAGGTGGCGGACCTTGCCGCGCTGGCGTTGGAGCTTGCGCTTTGGGGTGGCACGGACCTGCCGTTCCTGACCCCGCCCCCCGCCGGTCCGATGGCCGAGGCGCGCAGTCTTCTGCAAACGCTGGGGGCCCTCGACCCTGCGGGCCATATCACCGCGCATGGCCGAACGCTTGCAGCCCTGCCGGTCCATCCAAGGCTGGGCCACATGCTGGCCATCGCCGGGCCGGATGCGGCGGAGCTTGCGGCCCTTCTGGGCGAGCGCGACCCGCTGCGCGGCGCACCACCCGATCTTGCTCAGCGCATGGCGGCCATCCGCCGACCCGGCCCCGAGGCGCATCGCCCGACCATCGACCGCATCCGCGAAGAGGCGCGGCGGTTGGCGGCTGCGATCCGGGGGATCGGGGGGCTGGCCGGAGGGGTCCCCCCACCCCCATCCCCTCCCCACCAGGGGGAGGGGAGGCGCAGGTCCACTGGTGGTCCGTCAAACCCGGAGGATGCGCCAAGAGCCCCCCTCCCCCCTCGTGGGGGAGGGTCGGGGTGGGGGGGTGCCGGGGAAGGGCACGCCCTCAGGGAAAACGACCAGAACGACCTGAATGCCTGCGCACCCAGCCCC
>NCDS01000176.1:0-8734 GCA_002280315.1 Rhodobacterales bacterium 32-66-7
GCGGATCCTGCGTACCCAGGCGTCCTGGACCCGAAGCTTTGCCGTCAACGCAGGCTTCGGCATCGGGCCGGGGGCCAAGGTTGCGGTGCTGGGCGGGCTTGCCTTTTCCCTGTCGCTTTATGGCGCAATCGAGGGTCTGCACCTTGGGGCCGAGGTGCATCTTCTTGCCGGAATGTGGCCCGACCGGCAGCGTCAGGCGCTGGCAGATCGGCACATATCCTACATTTACGCCTCACCGGCGCAATTGCGTCTGCTGACCCAAGGGCCGGGGGTCTGCCCCGATCTGCGGCTGATCATGGTCGGCGGATCGAAGCTTGATCCCGGCCTCAGGACCGCATTGCGGGCCATGGCCCCGTCCGCCGAAGTGCGGGAGTTCTATGGCGCGGCCGAGACGAGTTTCATCACCATGGCGGATGCGGCGACGCCCGAACGCTCGGTCGGGCGGGCCTATTCGGGGGTGGAGATTGCGGTCAGGGACGGCGCGATCTGGGTGAAAAGCCCCTATCTCTTCACCGCCTACGCCGATGCACCCGGCAGCGCCCGGTGGCAGGACGGCTGGCTTTCGGTGGGCGAGATGGGGCGGATGGAGGACGGGTTTCTCTACCTCTACGGACGCGCCGGGCGGATGGTGACCGTGGCCGACCAGAACGTCTTTCCTGAAGAGATCGAGGCGCTGATGGAAAGCCTTCCCGGCATTCGACGCGCGGCGGTTCTGCCGGTTGCGGATGGTCCGCGCGGTCATGTGCTGGTCGGGCTGGCAGAGGGGGACCCGGGGTGCGAGGGCGCGGTGATGGCCCGGCTCAGGGCCACGCTTGGCCCGCTGAAGGCCCCGAAGGCGCTGGTCTGGGTGACGGATTGGCCCGTGCTCCCCTCGGGCAAGACCGACCTTGTGGCGCTGGCAAGGCGGCTTGAATGGCCCGTCTGATTGCGGCGCGCCGAACGGCGGTGGTGCCGCGCGGTGGGGCCTTTGCGCGGTTGTCGATCGAAGAGCTGGCGGCCCCGGTCATCGCCGCCTGCCTGAAGGATGCCGGGATTACTGACGGCGGGGTTGCCGGAACGTGTCGCGGGGCTGAGCATCGACCGGCAATGCGCCGGGGGGCTGGATGCGATCCTTCTGGCGCGGGCGCTGGTGGACTCGGGCGCCGCCGACATCGTGCTGGCGGGCGGGGTGGAAAGCACCTCTCGCCGTCCGCTGCGCTACCAGACCGACCCTGATGGCGGCCCGCCGGTGCCCTATGATCAGGCCCCGTTCACCCCCTGGCCGGACCGTGACCCGTCGATGGCGGCAGCGGCGGCAGCCCTTGGGGAGCGCTTGCACATCAGCCGCGCGCGGGGGGAGGCTTGGGCCACGGACAGCCATGCCAAGGCGATGGCCGACCCTTCCGTCGAGATCGTGCCGCTTCTGGGCGTCACGCGCGATCCCTTTGCCCGGCGTCTGACCCCGGCGCTGCTGGCCCGCGCGCCGGTGGTGGCGGGGGATGTCACGGCGGCAACGGCAGCGGTCGCGGCGGATGGGGCGGCGATCTGTCTGGTGGTCAGCGAAAGGGTGGCGCGGGGCAGGGGCCTCGCCCTGGTCGCGGGGGTAACCCTGGGCGCCGATCCGGAAGAGCCTGGTCTCGCCCCGCTCGCCGCGATCCGGCGCATCTGGGGGGGCGAGGCGCTGCAGATGGTCGAGATCATGGAAGCCTATGCCGTGCAGGCCATCGCGGTGGTGGATGAAGCCGGGATCGATCCCCGTATCGTCAACCCCGGCGGCGGAGCCCTGGCGCGGGGGCACCCGATTGGTGCCTCGGGTGCAATCCTGGCGGTGCGGCTGTTTCACGGGCTGCGGCAGGGGCGGGGGCTCGCTGCCATCGCCTCGGCCGGGGGGATCGGGACGGCGCTGTTGCTGGACTCAGCCCCGGGAAAGGAGTGAGGCCGGGCGCATCCGGGCCAGGCTTTGGGTGATCAGCCCGGCAAGGACCGCCTTCACGATGTCGCCCGGCAGGAAAGCCATGGCAAGGAAGGCAGCCTCGGTCAGGGTCTTGTCCAGTATCACCGCCATGCCGATGATGCCAAAGACATACAGCGCGCCGATGCCGCCGATCACCGAACCCGCAACGGCGGCCAGGCCGGGGGTAAGCGTCGTCCGTTCCATGATCCAGCCGATGATGAATGCCGCAACCGGAAAGCCGACAAGAAAGCCCACCGACGGGCCGGCAAAGACGCCGATCCCGCCGCGCCCGCCTGCCAGCAGGGGCAGACCCGCCGCGACCAGCGCGAGGAACAACAGGACCGCAAGCGCCCCACGCCGCGCCCCAAGGACGGTGCCGCAGAGCATGATCCCCAGCGATTGCGCCGTGATCGGCACCCCGGCGGCAAGGTCAAGCTTCGGGATCAGCCCCAGAACGGCGATCAGGGCGGCGAACAGGGCGATGTGGGTCAGATTGCGTTCCATGCGTTCTCTTAACCTGCCCCGCCCCGGGCGCGCAAGGCCTCGGCTGCGCGGTCTGCGTCGTCAAGGGCGGCAAGGGTGGTCGGCACCAACACCTTCCAGCGCGGGGGGCGGGGGGACCGTGCCATCCACGACTGGCTGATCTGCGCATGGCGGTCCAGCATGACCGGGATGAACCGGATCGTCAGCGCAAGCGCGAGGGCCAGCCGCCGTGGCGACAGACCAAGCGGCGCAAGCGGGCGGGCCAGCCATTGAAAGACCGCGATCATGTCGGACAGCCGGGTGGTCATGGTGACGAAGTTCGCCAGCGCGACGGCGGTTACCAGCCGGAGAAGGATGACCATGCCCGCGGTGACCGCATCGGTCCAAACGTGCCACAGCCCGACGATCAGCAAAAACGGCCAGAGGGGGAGGAGCAACCGCAGTCCATGTGCCGCGATCAACCGCCCGCCGCTGGCGTAAAGCGCCACCGTGGCAACCAGCGCCAGCGCAAGCGGCAGCGGGTCATTAAGAAGAAACAACCCGGTGGTCGCCAGCGCCAGCGCCGCAAGCTTGACCCCGGCAGGCACCCGGTGCGCCCAGATCTCAACCGGAGAGGTCAGCGTCAGCATCAGAAGCTCCGATCCGTGCCATCTCGGCGGTGAAGACGGGAATCACCTGGTCCGGCGGCCCGTCGGCGATGATCTTCCCGGCCTCCAGCCACAAAACGCGGTCGGCGTCCGCCAGACGTGCCGGGTCATGGGTGATGGTGATCAGCCGCTGCGGCAAGGCGGCAAAGCGCCGGGCCAAGCGCTGCTCGGTGGGCAGGTCAAGACCGGCAAAGGGTTCGTCCAGAAGGATGGTCCGGGGGGTCATCAGCAGGACGGCAAGCAGGCAAAGATAATGCCGCTGCCCCTGGCTAAGGGTCGAGACCGGGGCCCTGGCCCAATGCGCCCGCCCCTCATCTTGCAGGGTGGCATGGGCGCGGGCAAGGGCCTGGGTTTGCGGCAGGCCCTGCTGGACCAGACCGAAGGAAAGCTCCTCCTCCACCGTGGGGAACAGGATCTGGTGGTCGGGGTTCTGGAACAGGATGCCAAGGGCTGCCAGCGCGGCAGGACGGTCGCTGCAGGGATCGACGCCCTCGACCAGGACCTGCCCCTGATCCGGGGCGATCAACCCGGCGATCAGGCGCAAAAGCGTGGTCTTTCCCGACCCGTTGCGCCCCAAGATGCCGATCCGACGTTCGGTCAGGTCAAGGGTCAGGGGATGCAGGATCACCCGCCCCCCCAGCGAAACACGAGCGGCCAGAAGCTTGATCCCGTCAGGGGCGATGGACATGGGCAACCTTGTGCGACTGGGACGCCTTGTAGCCGTTGCACGCACCGTAAGGAAAGCCCAGCGCTGCGGTCAGAAACGAACCTTGCCGCCACCGTGCTTTCGGGCAAATGCCAGGGCCCGTTCGTAAGCCGGGCGCGTGTCGGGGTTGAGGAGCGGACGCTGTGCCGCCACCTGGTAGACATGACCCGGGCTGCCGTTCGCCTCGTTCAAGAGGGGACCGTCCGATGTCAGAAACACGTCCCAGCCGATCAGGCCGTTGAACGGGAAGCTTTCATGCCCAAGGCGGCAGAGGTCGACGGCGCGCTCCCACTCCGGCAGCTTTGTGCCCAGAAACGCCAGGTCGGGGTCGTGGCCATGCGTCAGGTCCGGCAGCATCGGGTCGCGAAGGTCGCGCAGCTTGACGATGGTGCCGGTGGCAAGGTCGATCAGCCCCCAGATCCGCTGGTCCGGCGCATCGCCGTCGTGCATCGCCGACCGGGCGGGCAGGCGGATGACACCGTACCAGGGCTCCACCCCCCGATCGGTCCAGAGCGTCACGATCCGGACCGAGGCCATCGCCGGGCCGGTGTGGCGGGCAAGGTCCGGCGTGGAGCGGTAGAACGGCTGGAAAAGGTATCCCGTGCCCCAGTCGGCAGCGATCTCGGCTGCGAGCGCTGCCAGCGGGGCGGTCTGGCCGTTGAGGAACCGCACCACTCCCGGTTGGGCAAGGTCCTGAAACACCGCCGCGCCACGGGCAAAGCTGTCGGCCCTGGGCTTGCCGAACAGGGGATAGATCGCAGGGTCGGCCAGAAAATCGGTGAGATCGGCCGCCCGGCGCAGGATCGAAAGCGCGGGCAGCCCTGCCACCCCCTCACCTTCGGTCAGAAACAGGGCCCGGGTTCGTGTCAGGGGCAGGCCGCGCGCGGCAAGGACCGCCTCGTTCGCAAGCTTGTCGCTGCTCAGCGCACCGGCACCCTGACGCCCCGGCATATGGAGCGAGGTATTGAAAGCGCGCGTCCGCCAGTTCGACAGAAATCCGTCAAGAAAGGTCCGCATCCGGTCCGGTCGCCAAAGCGCGTAGGTATAGTATTCCTCGGGTCGGACCTTTGCCCGCCCGAAGGCAAGCGCCAGAAGACTGACAGCCTGCCGGACCGCGCCTGGGCCGCCCGCATCCTGCAGGGCCTGCATCTTGGCGATCAGGGGAAAGGTGCCAGCCTCTGCGGTGCCGGAAAGGTAGCCCACCGTCAGCCGTTTCGCGCCGCGGCGACGGCCGCTTCCAGGATGTCCATCGCCTCGGCGAAATGGGCGTCGGGGATGGTGATCGGGGCCAGGAACCGCACGACATTGCCATAGACGCCGCAGGTCAAAAGGATCAGGCCGCGCTTCTGCGCCTCCAACCTGACGCGGTTGGTAAAGCCCGCATCGGGAGCCTTCGAGCCGGGATCGGCGAATTCCACCGCGACCATGAAGCCCGGACCGCGAATGTCGATAATCTCGGGGGCGGTGGCGCGGATCGCCTCCAACCGCTGTTTCAGCCGGGAGCCGAGTTCGTTGGCGCGGGCGCAAAGGTCTTCCTCTTCGATCACATCCAGCACGGCGTTGGCGGCGGCGATGCCGAGGGGGTTGCCGGCATAGGTGCCGCCCAAGCCCCCCGGATTGGCCGCGTCCATCAGGTCGGCGCGTCCGGTGACGGCAGCGAGGGGAAGGCCACCGGCAAGGCCCTTGGCCATCGTGGTCAGGTCAGCGGCGACGCCATGCGCCTCCATCGCGAAGAGGTTGCCAGTGCGGGCGAAACCGGTCTGCACCTCATCCGCGATCATCACGATGCCGTGGTCATCGCAGAGCTTGCGGATCGCGCGGACCAGGTCGGTCGGGGCGGGGTAGAACCCGCCCTCGCCCTGCACAGGTTCAAAGATGATTGCTGCGACGCGGGCCGGGTCGAGGTCGGCCTTGAAGAGCTTCTCCATCCCCTTCATCGCATCGGCGGTAGAGATGCCATGCGGGCCCATCGGGAAGGGCACGTGATAGACATCCGGCATCATCGCGCCGAAGCCTTTCTTGTAGGGCTCCACCTTGCCGGTCAGCGACATGCCCATGAAGGTCCGGCCATGGAATCCGCCGCCAAAGGCAATGACGGCGTTTCGGCCGGTGGCGATGCGGGCGATCTTTACCGCGTTTTCGCAGGCCTCCGCCCCGGTGGTGACGAAGATGGTCTTCTTCTTCCACGGCCCCGGCACCTTGTCGTTCAGCCGTTCGGCCAAGCGGATGTAGTTTGTGTGGGTGAACCGCGCCATCTGCGCCGTCACCGCCGCCATCACCTTGGGGTGGCAATGCCCGGTGTTGACCACCGCGATTCCGGCGGCAAAGTCGATGTAGCGGTTGCCCTCGATATCCCAGACCTCGGCGTTGAGCGCGCGATCCGCATAGATCTGGGTCATCATGCCCACCCCGCGCGAGATGGCATCGTCCCGACGTTTGGCGACTTCGGCGTTCAGCATGTCCGCGCTCCCTTGGCGAGGTTGCGTCTGGACCCCCAGGCGCATCCGGTTGTTCGGCCATTTGATCAAACATTCGGGGCAGGTTCAATGCTTGTCAAGGCGGGGCTTGTTAAGGGGGGGCCAGCGGCGAAGGCAGAGCCTCCGGCGGGAGTATTTGGCAAAGAGCAATGCGGGATTCAGGATTCGTTAACCTTGCGGGGTGCAGTCTCGGCACCGTGAAGGGGTGAGGTCGGTCATGGCGGATGGGCAGGGTGTGCAAGGCTCGGCGGCGATGGAGGCGCTGCGCCTGATCCGGTCGCGGCGGGTGGGCGCGGTCACCTGGCATCGGCTGCTGGGGGAGCACGGCTCTGCCCGGGCGGCTTTGGCGGCCTTGCCCGGGGTCGCCCGTGCCGCCGGGGTGGAGGGGTATGAGACCTGTCCCCCCGGCGTGGTCGAGGCCGAGATGCGTCAGGCGACCAAGCTTGGTGCGCGGCTTCTGGTGCATGGCGCGCCGGATTATCCGCGCGCGCTGATGGACCTGCCGGATGCGCCGCCGATCCTGTGGGCGCTTGGGGATCCGGGGTTCCTGAACCGCCCGGCGGTGGCGATGGTCGGGGCGCGGAACGCCTCCTCCCTTGGGTTGCGGATGGCGCGGCGGCTGAGGCTTGGCCTTGCCGGGGCCGGGTTTACCGTCGTCTCGGGCCTGGCGCGCGGGATCGATGCCGAAGCGCATGCCGCCGCTGTGGATGGTGCGGCGGGAACGGTGGCGGTGATGGCGGGCGGGGTCGATGTGATCTACCCGCCGGAAAATGCAGGCCTTGCCGCCGAGATTGCGGCAAAGGGCTGCCGGATCAGCGAACACCCCCCGGGGCTGGAGCCGCAGGCGCGGCATTTCCCCTTGCGCAACCGCCTCGTCTCGGGTCTTTCGCGCGCGGTCATCGTGGTCGAGGCGGCGGCGAAATCCGGCAGCCTGATCACCGCCCGCGCCGCACTTGATCAGGGGCGTGAGGGGATGGCGGTGCCGGGCCATCCGTTCGATGCGCGGGCTGCTGGCTGCAACATGCTGATTCGCGACGGGGCGCTCTTGATCCGGGGCACCAACGACGTGCTGGAGGCTTTGGGTGCCCCGGTTGTGGCGGAAGACAGCCTGCTGGATGAACCTCGGCCCGTTCCCGCCGCGGCCCGAACGCCACGCGCCCTGAAGGACACGGCGCTTCTTCACAGCATGATCCTGTCGCGCCTTGGCCCAAGCCCCCTGGCCGAGGATCAGTTGCTGCGTGACCTTGAGGTCACGTCTGCCGAACTTGCGCCCGAACTTCTGTCCCTGGAACTGGATGGGCGGATCGCGCGACAGCCCGGCGGTCTTCTGGCCCGCGTCGGCTGAGGGGGGCTTTCAGCGGCGACCATTCGGCATCGGGTGAAGGCCGGTCGGCGGGTGGGGATGCCCCCCCGTTGACAAGCCAGCCGCTTCGCCCACATGGTTTGCCGCCCGCTGCGGGGCCGTGAGAGTAAGGACACCATGCCAGTCGTCGTTGTCGAATCCCCCGCAAAAGCCAAGACGATCAACAAGTATCTCGGGCCCGGGTTCACCGTCCTCGCCTCCTACGGCCATGTCCGCGACCTGCCGCCCAAGGACGGCTCGGTCGACCCCGAGGACGGGTTTGCGATGACCTGGGAGGTCGGGGCCGACAGCCGCAAGCATGTGCGGGCGATCGCCGAGGCGCTGAAGTCGGACGACAGCCTGATCCTTGCGACCGACCCGGACCGTGAGGGGGAGGCGATCAGCTGGCACCTGCGTGAGGCGCTCGCCTCCAGCCTGAAGAAGGGCAAGACGGTGGCCCGCGTGACCTTCAACGCGATCACCAAGGATGCGGTGACAAAGGCGATGAAGGAACCGCGCGACATCGACACCCCTCTGGTCGAGGCGTATCTGGCGCGGCGCGCGCTCGACTATCTGGTGGGCTTCACCCTGTCGCCGGTCCTGTGGCGCAAGCTGCCCGGTGCGCGCAGCGCTGGCCGCGTGCAGTCGGTCTGCCTGCGCCTGATCGTGGACCGCGAGATGGAGATCGAGGCGTTCAAGGCGCAGGAATACTGGACCGTAAAGGCGCTGTTCCGCACCCCGAGGGGGCAGGAGTTTGAGGCGGGACTCGTCACGCTTGGCGGCAAGAAACTGCAAAAGTTCGACATTCCCACCGCCGTTGCCGCCGAAATGGCGGTGCAGGCCTGCACATCCCGTACCTTTTCGGTCAAGGCGGTGGAGTCAAAGCCCGCAACGCGGAACCCCTGGCCGCCCTTCATGACCTCCACCCTCCAGCAGGAAGCGTCGCGCAAGCATGGCATGGGGGCCAAGCAATGCATGAACGCGGCGCAGCGCCTCTATGAGGCGGGGCACATCACCTATATGCGGACCGACGGCATCGACATGGCGCCCGAGGCGGTGATGGCCGCGCGGGACGAGATCAAGCGCCGGTTCGGGGCGGATTATGTCCCGCCAAGCCCGCGGATGTACAAGAACAAGGCCAAGAAC
>NCDS01000176.1:8769-10410 GCA_002280315.1 Rhodobacterales bacterium 32-66-7
ATGAATGCATCCGCCCGACCGACATGGCCATGGGTCCGGAAAAGATCCGGGTCGAGGATGACCAGAGAAAGCTTTACGACCTGATCTGGAAGCGCACCATCGCCAGCCAGATGGCCGCCGCGCGGATGGAGCGGACGGTGGTCGACCTTGCCTCGCCCGATGGTGAGGTGGCGTTTCGGGCGAACGGGCAGGTGGTTCTGTTCGATGGCTACCTCAAGGTCTACGACCAGGGCCGCGACGACCGTCAGGACGGCGAGGATGAGGATGGCGGCCGCCTGCCGCAGGTCATGCAAGGTGAGGCGGTCGACAAGGGCGCGGTGACGCCCGACCAGCATTTCACCCAGGCCCCGCCGCGCTATACCGAAGCGACGCTGGTCAAGCGGATGGAAGAGCTGGGGATTGGCCGCCCCTCTACCTATGCCAGCGTTCTGACCACGATCGTCGACCGGGAATATGTCCGCAAGGACAAGAACCGCCTGTTTCCGGAAGACAAGGGTCGGCTGGTGACGGCGTTCCTGTCGAACTTCTTTCACCGCTATGTGGAGTATGACTTCACCGCCGATCTAGAAGCGGAACTTGACGATGTCTCGGCCGGCGAGCGCGATTACAAGGATGTGCTGACCCGGTTCTGGCGCGATTTCAGTGCGGCCGTGGCCGAAACCGCCGACCTGCGGATTGGCGAGGTCTTGACCAGGATCGACGATTTCCTGTCGCCGCATCTTTACCCCTTGCGCGAGGATGGCCTTGACCCGCGCCAGTGCCAGGTTTGCGGCACCGGGCGGCTGCATCTGAAGACCTCACGCTCGGGCGGGGCGTTCATCGGCTGCGGCAATTATCCCGAATGCCGCTACACCCGTCCGATCTCGGGCGGGGAGGAGGGCGGCGTTGACGGCAAGGTTCTGGGTGAGGATGCCGATGGCAACCCGATCTCGCTCCGCTCCGGACGGTTCGGGCCTTATGTCCAGCGCGGTGAGGCGACCTCGGACCAACCCAAGCCCGACCGCGCCAGTCTGCCGAAAGGCTGGGCACCGGACACGCTGACCCTTGACCGCGCGCTGGAGCTTTTGTCCCTGCCCCGTCAGGTCGGCACCCATCCCGACGACGGCCAACCGGTCGAGGCTGCGATTGGCCGCTTTGGTCCGTTCATCAAGCATGGCGCGACCTATGCCAATCTGACCGATGTCGAAGAGGTGTTCACCATCGGCATGAACCGCGCGGTCGAGGTTCTGGCGCAAAAGCGCAGCCGGGGGCCAAGGGGCGGTCCTGCGGCGGCACCGCTGGCGTTGTTGGGCCCACATCCCGATGGCGGTGAAATTCAAGTGATGCCGGGCAAATACGGGCCATACGTGAAATGGGAAAAGGTGAACGCCACCCTGCCGAAGGACATCGCCCCCGAGGCGTTGACGCTGGAAGAGGCGCTGGTCCTGATCGCCGAAAAGGCGGGCAAGGGTGGGAAGGCGAAGAAGGCCCCGGCGCGGAAGACGGCCACGAAGAAGGCTCCGGCGAAGACCGCGGCCAAGACCACTCCGAAAGCCGCCCCCGCCAAGCGGGCCGCAGCCAAGAAGACCGCCACCGCTGCCAAACCCGCCACCAAACCCAAACCGGCCGCCAAAAGCGCCCCGAAGATGAAGGCCTGACCGA
>NCDS01000177.1 GCA_002280315.1 Rhodobacterales bacterium 32-66-7
GATGCCGGCCAGGCGCGCGGCATCCTTGGTCGCCTGGCGCTGGGCGTCGTCGAAATAGGCCGGCACGGTGATCACCGCGCCGGTGAGTTCGCCGCCGAGGGCCGTTTCGGCACGGCCGCGCAGGGTCTTGAGGATTTCCGCCGAGACTTCCACCGGGCTTTTCACGCCGCGATAGTCGCCGATCACGACGCGAATGGTGGTGCCGTCATCCTCGAACCGCTCCGGCAGTTCCACCCCCGGGATGTCCTGATAGCGCGGGTCGGTCATCTTGAGCGCCCTCGGCAGGTTGCCCCAAAGCTGGAACCCGTGCATCCGGCCCATCGCGTCACCCTTCGGCATTTCCTGATGCAGGATGCCGCGCCCGGCGGTCATCAATTGCAGGCTTCCCGGCCCGAGGATGCCGCGGTTGCCCAGGCTGTCGCCATGCTCCACAGTCCCGGCCAGGACATAGGTGATCGTCTCGATCCCGCGATGCGGATGCCAGGGGAACCCGGCCATGTAGTCGCGCGGCCGGTCGCCCCGGAAATCGTCGAACAACAGGAACGGGTCGGCCTCGGTCGGGGCCTTCCAGATGCGGCTGGGCGCGGCGGGTCTCGATCACGGGACGGATGGACATGAGGGTCACTCCACTAGGACTTCGGTTGCGGTGAAGATGGGGCGAAGCGTGCCAGCCGCCAAGGTACAAATGCGAGGGTCCGTTGTGCATGGATGCACTCGAACCATCTGCGAACGATGGGAGCGACAGGATCTCAGATCATCGCAAGGATAGGGTCCGCAAGGCCCGCTTGACCCAGACCAAACCCAGCCACGAGGCCTGCGGGAACGCTCAACAGCCGCAGGAGCGGTTTTCGTCCTTCCAGTCGAGGCACGCGCGGGCTTCTGACGCCGCTGGGGAAAAGCCGATCCACCAACCGGCCCAGCAGCCCGTCGAACAGGACGAGGACCAGAACCGCCGCCGCGCACAAGGCCGCAATCACCACCGCCAGCTGCCAGAAACCAGACAGGAAAATCTGCAACAGGCCGTTGATCGCCAATCCAAGAAAAGCCCCCATCGCGACGTTGCAGGCCGCAGAGATCCAATCCTCATTCGTCATCTCGCGTCGTTGCCGCATAGCTTGACCTTCCTCAAACCCGTTCCCGCAATCGTGTGTCACGGCCTGTGACGCTACCCCGCCAAATGCCGCAGCCCCTGCGTCACATCCGTCCTGACCGCCAGCCGCAGCCCCGGCTCATCCCCCGCCTTCAGCGCCGCAAGGATCATCCGGTGATGCTGCGGCGGCTCTCTCCGCTTCACCCGTGCATAGACCGTCCGCATTGTCGGCCCCAGTTGCAGCCAGACGGTTTCGCACATTGCCAGCATCGCCGGGGTCTGGGCGCGCAAATATAGAGTGCGGTGAAACTCCAGGTTCGTGCGCACATAGCCGACCGCGTCCCCCGCGACCGCCGCCTCGCCATCGCCGCCAACCGATCGATCAGCGCGAAATGGGCGCGGGGAAGGGCGCGGGCGGCCATCTCGGGTTCCAGAAGGGCGCGGATCGCGGCCAGTTCCTCGATCCGCTCGGGCGTCAGTTCGGGGGTGGAGATCCGGCCGGAGGAGGACAGCGTCAGCGCCCCTTCCGCCACCAGCCGCCGCACCGCCTCTCTCGCCGGGGTCATCGACACGCCATAGGCCGCACCAAGACCGCGCAGGGTAAAGGCCTGACCGGGGTCCATCTCGCCATGCATGACCTGCTGGCGGAGAGAGCGGTAAAGCCGCTCATGCGCTGCGGCGTTGGGGTCAGGCGGGCGGGGCAAGGTCGGCATGGGGCAAAGGGAAACACCCCGGACCCCAAGGGGTCAATCCTGAAAGCGCAAGCGGTGCAGGGTCTGGCCGTGGGCGCGCAGCCAGGCGCGTTGCGCTTGCCAGCCGGGATAAAGGCCCGCGACCACCGCCCAATAGGCGGGGGAATGGTTCATCTCCACCAGATGCGCGACCTCATGCGCCGCGACATAGTCCAGCACGGCGGGAGGTGCCATGACCAGCCGCCAGGAATACATCAGCCGCCCGTCCGGCGAACAGGAGCCCCAGCGTGACCGCGTATCGCGCAGGGCGAGCGTCGAGTAGCGCCGCCCGACCAGCCCCGCATAGCGGGTAGAGGCCGCAGCCAAGCGGTCGCGGGCGAGCACCTTCAGCCAGGCCGCCACCCGCACCCCGGCCAGCGCCGGGTCGCCGGGGACCAGAAGACGGTCACCACCCACGACCACCGCCCGCCCCGGACCGGAGGCAAGGATCAGATCACGCCCCTCCACCGGCACGACCGACCCGATCCCGACCAGCGACGGGGCCGCCTCGGGCATCGCCGTCAGCGTCTCTCGCAGCCACCCCTCCTGCCCGCGCAGGAAGGCCATCGCCTCCGCCTCGCGCGCGCGAAGCGGCATGGTCAGCGTCACCTTGCCATCCAGCCGCGAGACCCGCAGCGAAAACCGCCGCGCCCGCGCGACCCGCTTCAGATGCACCTCGACCGGCGGCGGGCCTGTCAGAACCGGCATGAAAACCCCTTGTTGAGCCCAAACAGGATAGGCACCCCGGCCCGGAAACAAAAGCCTTTGACAGTCGCCCGCACCTGTGGCAAGCGACCATCTTTCCGTTACCACCACCCAAAGGGATCATCATGCCCAAAGCAGAATGGGGCACGAAGCGTATCTGCCCGACGACCGGCAAGCGCTTTTACGACCTGAACCGCAGCCCGATCGTCAGCCCCTACACCGGCGAGGTCGTGGATATCGAATCCGCGCGCCGGAAGATGNNATCGCGCGTGCCGTGCCCGAAAAGGATGACGATGTCCTGGTCGAGGATATCGAGGCGGAAGACGAGCTTCTGGAAGCCGCCGCGCCCGACGATGCCGAGCTTGACGATGATCTTCTGGAAGAAGACGCCGATGACAACGTCTCGCTCGACGAGCTTGCCGATGTCGCGGGCGACGAGGAAGACGTCTAAGCCAGCCCTTGCCGCCGGGTCGGACGAAAAATCTCCTTGCGGCCCCCGCGCCGGTCCCCTAAACACCGCCCATCGTGCCGGCAACGGCGCGGCTTTCTCCGGTGGGGTCATAGCTCAGATGGGAGAGCGCTTGAATGGCATTCAAGAGGTCGGGAGTTCGATCCTCCCTGGCTCCACCAAAGAGAAACGATGAAACAGGGACGGCTCAGGCCGTCCTTTTTCTTTTGCCGACCCGCAAGACCACCCCCTCAACCACCTGACCCGCGCCAGAATTTTTCGGCGAAAAATTTGGCGTTCGGTCAACAGGCCTCCGCCCCCGCGCATGACGCTTGACTTATCCCCCGTCCGGCCCCATGTGCACCCCCATCCCATGACCACTTTCGCCGATCTCGGCCTGTCGCCCGCCATTCTGAAGGCGCTGGAGAAGACCACCCTCAAACTGCCGACGCCGATCCAGGCGCAGGCGATTCCGCATATCATGGCGGGCCGCGACCTGATGGGCCTCGCGCAGACCGGGACCGGCAAGACCGCCGCTTTCGGCCTGCCGCTTTTGCACCGCATCCTTGACCTTGGCCATCCGCCGGGGCCGAAGAACGTGCGCGCGCTGATCCTTGCGCCCACGCGCGAGCTTATCGCGCAGATCAAGGACAACCTTGAGGTCTTCACCAAGGGCACTGCCGTCAAGGTGACGATGGTCGTCGGTGGCGCATCCCTCTTCAAGCAGGCGCAGGCGCTGTCCAAGGGGACCGATGTCCTCGTGGCGACGCCGGGCCGGTTGATCGACCTGCTGGAACGCGGCGACGTGTCGTTGGAGAAATGCGCCTACCTCGTGCTGGACGAGGCGGATCACATGCTTGACATGGGCTTCATCCACTCCCTCCGGAAGATAGCCAAGCACATCCCGCAGAAGCGCCAGACGCTGCTCTTCTCGGCCACCATGCCCAAGGACATCTCGGAAATCGCCGACACCTATCTGCGCGATCCGATCAAGGTGCAGGTCGCCCCGCCGGGCAAGCCGATCGAGCGGATCGTGCAGGGTGTCCATTACATCCCGAACGGCGACAAGGCGCGGCTTCTGGAGGAATACCTGAAAAAGCACCCGGGTGAGCAGGCGCTGGTCTTCGGCCGCACCAAGCACGGCTCGGAAAAGCTGGCAAAGCTGCTGGACAGCTGGGGCTTCAAGGTCGGCTCGATCCACGGCAACAAGAGCCAGAACCAGCGGGATCGCACCCTGGGTGAGTTCCGGGCTGGCGCGTTGGACGTGCTGGTCGCCACGGATGTTGCCGCGCGCGGGATCGACATTCCGACGGTGCGCCACGTCTACAACTTCGACATGCCGAACGTGCCGGAAAACTACGTCCACCGCATCGGCCGTACTGCCCGCGCCGGGGCGGAAGGGACCGCCGTCGCCTTCTGCGCCCCCGGCGAGATGGGGGAGTTGCTGGCGGTCGAGAAACTTTTGAAAAAGCCGATCCCGGTTCTTGGCGGCGCACCCTGGTCGGCCGAGATGGTGGCCGCAGCGCCGAAGGCCGGGCAGAACCGGGGCCAGCGTCCCGGTGCCGGGCGCGGCGGGCAGAAGGCTGGCGCACAACCCCCGGCCAAGCCGCAGGGCCAGCGTCCGGGCGGGCAAAAGCCGCGCGGCACCGGGCCGAAACCGCAGGGCGGCAGCTTTGCCCCGCGTCGGGTCGAAGGCGCAGGCGGGGCCAAGCGCCGCCCGGGCTGAGGCAGGTCAGGCGGGCCGTTCATCGGCCCGCCGTCACGCACACGCGCCGCTACTCACCCTTGCGGCGTTTGGCAGCAATCAGCTAGGCAAGCGCCATGGCCAAGCTTTACTTCCATTACTCCACCATGAACGCGGGCAAATCGACCGCGCTGCTGCAAGCCTCGCACAACTACCGCGAGGGCGGGATGGCGACCGTCCTCATCACCGCGCAGCTGGACAACCGCGCGGGTGAAGCGCGGATCGCCAGCCGCATCGGCATCGGTGAGGCTGCCGATACCTTCGCCCCGGATGAAGACCTGTTCGCCAAGCTGGAAGCCCGCTTTGCCAGGGGCCGCGTCGCCTGCGTCTTCATCGACGAGGCGCAGTTTCTGACCAAGCCCCAGGTCTGGCAACTGGCCCGCGCGGTGGATGACCTTGGCGTCCCGGTGATGTGCTACGGTCTGCGGGTGGATTTTCAGGGCAACCTCTTCCCCGGATCGGCCGCACTTCTGGCCTGGGCCGACGAGATGCGCGAGGTGCGCACGATCTGCCACTGCGGCAAGAAGGCGACGATGGTCGTGCGCAAGGGACCGGACGGAAGCGCGCTATTGGACGGCGCCCAGGTAGTGATCGGCGGGAACGAGACCTATGTCTCGCTCTGCCGCCGGCACTGGCGTCAGGCGGTGGGTGACTGACCTGCGGTCACCGCCTCCTGGGCCGCCCCTTAAGCCGCGACCGGGCTGCGTCGTCCCGGACGCGCGATGATCACGCCGGCCAGGGTGATCAGCGCGATGCCGATCCAGGCGGTCCAGTCCAACGTCTCACCCCACAAAAGCCAGGTCCACCCGGCCGAGATCGGCAGGATCGCATATTCGAAGACCGAGACGGTGGTCGCCTCGGCCATCTGATAGGCCTTGATCACGAGGCCGACGCCCAAGAGCGATCCGGCGGCCTGCACGAAGGTCCAGCCCAGGAACGACCCCGTCGGCCAGACCGGCCCGCGCAGGATGAAGTCCGCCGGACCCTCGGCCCCCGAAAGCGGGACCATGGCCAGCACCACCATCCCCGCAAGGCCGAACAGCCCGAGCATGGCGAAAAAGCCGGCAAGCAGGGTCTCGGCCGTCTCGCCTGCGCACCAGGCGCGTGTCGCGATATTGCCCATCGCGTAAAGCACACCCGCCGCCACCGGCAGCACCGCCGCGAGGCTTGCCCCGGCCATCACCTCGGGCCCAAGGACGATGACCACCCCGGCAAAGCCAAGCCCGACCGCCAGGGCCTGCCAGCCGCCGATCGGCTGACCATAGGCAAAGCGCTGGATCAACAGCACAAAGATCGGCGCGGTGAACAGACCCGCCGCCACCTGTGCAACGGGCAGGAACGCAAGTGCTCCGAAATAGATCAGCATCGCCGCGCCGTGCAGCGCCGACCGCGCCACCACCCCGCGCCAGCGGTTGGGGTGAAGCCGCAGGCCGAACGCAGCCGCAGTCCCGGCCAGCAGCACAAGCGCCATCCCGCTGCGGCTGGCATGAAACTGCCAAAGCCCGCCGTCCATCGCGATGACCCGCACGAAGTTGTCGGTAAACCCGATCAGCGTGGCATAGCCAAGGACTGCCCCGGCAGCCGCAAGCGTTCGGTTCGATGTGTCGGTCATGTGCCCCCCCGTCCGCAGGCTATGCCCGATGCCCGTCCGGGAAGCCCGCCTGAACGCGACGCCGCAGACACGCATCCGGCCATCCGTCCGCGATTGTGCAGACGGTAAGGCCGGTCTAGACTTGTTCTCCATGACTGCCCTGAAAAAATTCCAGCGGCTGGAGAGTTATGGCCTGTGGCGCGAGACGCCGCAGGACCAGCGGCGTGAAGTGCTGGTCCGCTTCGGCGCGGCGACCCTGATCCTCAGCGATCCGAAAAGCGACGCCGTGCTCAGCCATTGGTCGCTGCCCGCAATCGAGCGGATCAATCCGGGCCGTACCCCCCCGGTCTTTGCGCCGGGTGCGCTCAGCGACGAAAGCCTGGAGCTTGAGGACCCCGAGATGATTGCCGCGCTCGACACGGTGCGGGCCGCGATCCGGGCCGCGACGGCAAGTCCGGGCCGGTTGCGGGCGCTGGTCGTCACCGCGCTGACGTTTGCGGTTCTGGCCGTGTCGGTCTGGTGGGTGCCGAAGGCTCTGGTGGTGCATACCGCCTCGGTCGTGCCCGCAGCGCTTCGGGCCGAAATCGGCCAAGAGGTGCTGGACGATCTGGCGCGGCTGACCGGGGCGCCCTGCGACGACCAGCTTGGCCTTGGCGCGCTGGCGGCATTGTCCGAGCGGGTCTTCGGTCCGGTGGACACGCCGATCCTTTATGTGATGCCAGAAGGGGTGACGGCCCCCCTCCATCTGCCGGGCGACGTGATCGTGCTGCCCCGCGCACTGATCGAGACGGAAAGCGGCCCCGAGGCTTTGGCCGGCGCGGCACTGGTCGAAGCGCTTCGGGCAGAACGCCTGGATCCGATCATCCCGATCCTCTATCACGCCGGTCTCGCCGCGACGTTTCAGCTTCTCACCACGGCCAAACTGCCAGCCAAGGCGCTGCAGGGCTATGGTGAGGCGCGGCTGACCGCCGACCCGACGCTGCTTGACACCGCCACCCTTGTCGCCGCCTTTCAGGCCGCGCAGATCCCGGCAACGCCCTATGCGCTCGCGGTACGTCCCGAAAATGCCGCCCTGGCAAGCGCTGATCCCTACAAGGGGCTGGCCCCCTCCAGCCTGATCCCGGATGATGCCTGGGTGGCGCTGCAAGGCATCTGCGGCGGCTGAACCTTGGGGCGGTTACTGCGGCATCCGGATCGCATCGGGAAAGCCTGCACCACGAAGCTCACGTTCGGCGCGGGCGGCATCCTTCTCGGTGGCGAAGGGACCGGCAAAGATCGTGACCGGCCCGTCGCTGCCGCCAAGCCTGCCTTCCGCCACGGGATAGTTCAGCGCCCGCAGCCGTGCGGCGGCGCGCCCGGCATTCTCGGCCACGGCAAAGCTGCCGACCGCGACAAGGTGCCCTTCTGACCCCTTGATCCCGGGCACATCGCTGGCAAGCGGAGCCGTCACCTCCGGCGCTGTCGGGCTGTCCACCGCCGCACCCACGACCGCATCATCAACCCCCGCCTCACCCACCACCGGGACGCGCGTGCCCGAGGGCGGGTTGCCGCACAACGGCTCACCCTTGCGCGTCACCCTCGGGATCCACTCCGTCCCCCCCCCGGCGCCC
Source organism: Rhodobacterales bacterium 32-66-7 (assembly GCA_002280315.1). Taxonomy (GTDB): domain Bacteria; phylum Pseudomonadota; class Alphaproteobacteria; order Rhodobacterales; family Rhodobacteraceae; genus Tabrizicola. The sequence goes on from NCDS01000177.1 coordinate 7,920, forward strand.
GCGCGCAGGAACAGGCAGCCGCGACTGTCGACATATTGCTGCCCGCGATACTCCGGCGGTGGCAGTTCGGCGGGGACCAGCGGCTCTGCCAAGGCCGGGCCAGCCAGCAGCAGCAGCGCAACCGCCGTTCCGACCCAAGCGCTGTGTGTCCCGCGCGGCTGCATCGTTATTTGGTTCCGAACATCCGGTCCCCGGCGTCCCCCAGCCCGGGCACGATATAGCCGTGATCGTTCAGATGGCTGTCCACGGCGGCGGTCACGATCGGCACATCGGGATGCGCGGCCTTCATCCGGGCAATCCCCTCGGGCGCGGCCAGAAGA
>NCDS01000178.1 GCA_002280315.1 Rhodobacterales bacterium 32-66-7
TAGGCGAAATCATCGGCGGCGCGGATCGTCATCCCCTCCACCTCTCTACCCGGCAGATCGGCCAGACTGGTGCGGAGGGCGGTGAACATCGCCTCGGCGCGGGCGGTCTCGATCGCTTCGAAATCATGGCGGCTATAGTAGTTGCGGCCATAGCTCGCCCAATGGTCGGCAAGGATATCGGCCACCGACTGCTTGCGGACCGCAAGGATGTTGAGCCACAAAAGGATCGCCCAAAGCCCGTCCTTTTCGCGCACATGGTCCGACCCGGTGCCAAAGCTTTCCTCACCACAGATCGTCGCGCGCCCGGCGTCGAGGAGGTTGCCGAAGAACTTCCAACCGGTTGGCGTCTCAAACTTCCCGATCCCCAGCGCGTCGGCCACCCGGTCGGCGGCGGCCGAGGTTGGCATCGAGCGTGCCACCCCCTGCAGCCCCTTGGCATAACCGGGGGCGAGGTGCGCATTCGCCGCCAGCACCGCCAGGCTGTCGGAAGGTGAGACATAGATCCCCCGCCCGACCACCATGTTGCGGTCACCGTCGCCGTCGCTTGCCGCCCCGAAGTCGGGGGCATCTGGCCCCATCATCTCGTCCATCAGCGCCTTGGCCCAGGTCGGGTTTGGGTCGGGATGCATCCCGCCGAAATCGGGCAAGGGCGTTGCGTTCACGCAAGTGCCCTTCGGCGCGCCCAAACGGTTTTCCAGAATCTCCACCCCATAGGGACCAGTCACCGCGCACATGCTGTCCATCCGCATCCGGAAACCCCCCCTGAACAGCGCACGGATCGCGGGGAAGTCGAACAGCGTCTCCATCAGCGCGGCATAATCGCGGACCGGGTCGACGACCTCGACGATCATGCCGCCAAGGTCGTGCCGCCCGATGCGCCCAAGATCGACATCCTGCGCGTCCAGCATGTGGTATTCAGCAAGGCTCAGGGTGTGCTGATACATCGTCTCGGTCACCGCTTCGGGCGCGGGGCCGCCGTTGGCCATGTTGAACTTGATCCCCCAATCCTCCTTTGGCCCGCCGGGGTTGTGGCTTGCCGACAGGATGATCCCGCCATCGGTCTGGTTGAGCCGGATCAGATGGCTTGCCGCCGGAGTCGACAGGATCGCCCCCTGCCCCACGATCACCCGCAAAGCACCATTCGCCGCTGCCATCCGCAAGATCACCTGCGCCGCGCGGTCGTTGAAATACCGTCCGTCGCCGCCAAGGACGAAGGTCCTCCCCTTGGCCTGAACCACATCGAAGATCGCCTGAACGAAATTCTCCAGGTAATGCGGCCCCATGAAGACGGCGGTCTTCTTTCGCAATCCGCTGGTGCCCGGTTTCTGCCCGGCAATCGGGGTGGTTGCGACACGGTGGATCGTGGTCATGGGGTTTCCTTTGGCTGCGGCGAGAGGGACCGGAACAGAAGCACGCTTTGCGCCGGAACTTCATGCACCGCCACGGGCCCGAAGGCGTCATGCTCCGGTCGGGTGGTGTCCAGCAAAAGCTCCCATCCCGGTGCGGTATCGGGCAGGACCAGCGCTGTGGCTGGACCGGTGTTGAAGACGGCAAAGACCGCGTCCGGGGACGTATCCCCCCGTTCAGCGGCAAAGCGAAGCTCGACACAGAGGCAGCGAAAACTGGGGTCGTGCCAGTCTTCCGACTGCGGAACGCTGCCGTCCGCGCGCCGCCAGAGGACATCCGGCAACCCATCCGAAGGTCGTTGCCGCGCGTGAAGGAACCGCTTCTGCCGCAGGATCGGCAGGTCCCGGCGAAGTGCAGTCAACCGCTGGACGAACCGCAACAGCCCGGCATCCGCGCGGCTCCAGTCGATCCAGCTGGTGGCATTGTCCTGCGCATAGGCGTTGTTGTTGCCGCCCTGGCTGTGCCCGATCTCATCCCCCGCCAGCAGCATCGGCACCCCCTGCGCCAGCATCAGCGTCGCGAGGATGTTGCGTTTGCGCAAAGCCCGCTGGCCAAGGATCACCGGGTCGTCCGTCGGCCCTTCGACCCCGAAGCTGTCGGAGTGGTTCTCGTGATGCCCATCGCGGTTATCCTCGCCATTGGCATGGTTGTGGCGGTGTTCGTAGGCGAGGGTATCGGCCAGCGTGAACCCGTCATGCGAGGTGACGAAGTTGATCGAGGTCCCCGCCCCCCGCCCGGAATGATCGAACTTGTCGGCACTGCCCAGAAGCCGCGCGGCAAGGTCGCGGGTCTGCCCGGCATCGCCCTTCCAGAACCGCCGGACACCATCGCGGAACCGGTCGTTCCATTCCTGAAACGGATGCGGAAAGCCGCCAAGCTGGTAGCCGCCGGGGCCGATATCCCAGGGTTCGGCAATCAGCTTCACTCGGGTCAGAACCGGGTCCTGCCGGACAGCGTCGAAGAAACCGCCGGACGGATCGAACCCATGCGCCTCACGCCCAAGGACCGTGGCAAGGTCAAAGCGGAAGCCGTCGACATGGCCGACCTCGACCCAATAGCGCAAGGAGTCCAGCACCATGCGCAGCACCATCGGATGGGTCAGGTTCAGCGTGTTGCCAGTGCCGGTGTCGTTCACATAGTACCGCCCACCCTGCGCCAGCTTGTAGTAACTCGCATTGTCGAGGCCCCGGAAGGACAGCGTCGGGCCCCATTCGTCGCCCTCGGCGGTGTGGTTGTAGACCACGTCCAGAATGACCTCGATCCCGGCCTGATGGAGGCGGCGGACCATCATCTGAAACTCCGCCAGGGCCGCGCGGGACATGTACCGCGCCTCGGGCGTGAAGAAGCCAAGCGTGTTGTAGCCCCAATGGTTGGTCAGCCCGCGCGCGACCAGAAAGCGGTCGTCGATGAAGGACTGTACCGGCAGAAGTTCGATCGTGGTGATGCCAAGTTTCAGAAGATGCTCGATCACCGGGTCAGACGCGAGACCAAGGTAGGTCCCGCGCAGACCCGGTACCACACCGGGATGCAGGGCGGTCAAGGATTTGACATGCGCCTCATAGATCACCGTATCCGTCGCGGCATGACGCGGGGCGCGGTCATCGCCCCAGTCGAAGATGGGGGTCGTCACCACCGCCTTCGGCACCGCAAAGGCACTGTCGCGGGTGTCGAAACTGAGGTCGCCACGCGGGCTGCCGATCTTGTAGCCCATCACCGCATCCGACCAGCGAAACCGCCCCTCAACCGCGCGGGCATACGGATCGAGGAGAAGCTTGTTCGGGTTGAAGCGATGCCCACGCTCCGGCGCATAGGGGCCATGCGCGCGGTAGCCGTAGACCGTGCCCGCCCCCAGCCCCTCGACATGGAGATGCCAGATATCCCCCTCCCGCTCATGGATCGGCAGGCGGGCAAGCTCCTTCCGGCCGTCGGGGGAGAAGAGGCAAAGCTCGATCTGTTCGGCATGGGTCGAGAACACGGCAAAATTGACGCCGTTCCCGGTCAGGCTTGCGCCCATCGGCCAGGGGTGCCCCGGCCCGGTGGCAATCGGCGGCAGGCTGTGCGGCATCAGCGGATCAACCCGTCGTAAAGGCTGGCATAGGCGGCGGCGCTGACCTCCCAACCAACCGGATGCGCCATCGCATTGGCGCGAAGCTTGGACCAGAGCTTCGGCTGGGCATGAAGCGCCACCAGCCGGTCCAGCGCCTGCCCAAGGGCAAGGGCGTCCACCGGCTGGAACGTGACGCCGGTCGCCACCCCCGCCGCCAGCGTGGCAGGCGAGGCGCCGATCACCGTATCGGCCAGCCCGCCGACCAGCGACACCACCGGAAGGGTGCCATAGCGCAAGCCATACATCTGCGTCAGCCCGCAGGGTTCAAAGCGTGAGGGGACAAGGACCGCATCCGCCCCGGCGAAAAGCTGATGGCTCAGCGCCTCGTCATAGCCGATCCTGACCGCGACCCGCCCGGGAAACCGCGCCGCAAGCCCCTGCATCGCCGCCTCCAGCGCCGGCTCACCGGACCCCAGCACGATCAACCCGCCACCCTTTTCGACGAACCCGGGGGTGACGAGGGGGAGAAGATCGACCCCCTTCTGCTCGGTCAGACGGCTGACGATGATGGCAAGGGGGCCGGGAACCTCCAGCCCGAATGTGTCGCACAACGCGGCCCGCGCCTTGGCCTTGCCCGCCATCGCCTTCGCCGAAAAGCCCGGGGTTTCCCGCGCCGGGTCCCAGACGGACGTATCGACCCCGTTCAGAATGCCCGACACCACACCGGCGCGGGCGGCGATCACGCCTTCAAGGCCCATGCCGAACGCGGGTCGCATCAACTCCGCCGCATAGCCGGGCGAGACCGTGGTGATCCGGTCCGCCGTGATGAGCCCGGCCTTGAGGGCGGAAAGCTTGCCGAAATACTCGAGCGCATCGGGATGAAACGCCGCACTCGGCAGGCGCAGATGCCCCAGTAGATGCGCGGGCGCCAGCCCCTGGAAGGCGATGTTGTGGACGGTCAGCACCGATTTCGCCGCGCCCGCCCCGTGGTACGCCAGATAGGCCGGGGCCAGACCCGCCTGCCAGTCATGCGCATGCAGGATTTCCGGCACCCATCCCGCCGCCCCCGCGCGCGCAATCGCGGCACCAGCCCAGGACAGCGCCGCAAACCGCACCGCAGTGTCGGCATGTTCGCCCAAGGGGCCAGCGTAAGGCCCCCCCTCCCGATCATAAAGGTGCGGCGCGTCCAGGAGCATCAGGGACAGCCCTTGAACCTCCCCCGCCAGCACCCGCCCCGGCCCGCCCCAAAGATCGGCCTCTTCCCAGACCACCGGCCAGCCTGCCGCCAGCCTGCGCAAACTGCGATAGGCGGGCATGAGCACCCGCATCTCCCACCCCTGCCCGGCCAAGGCCCCCGGCAGCGCGCCCACCACATCGGCCAGCCCGCCGGTCTTGACCAGCGGCACGCATTCCGAGGCAACCGAAAGCACGCGCCCGCGCATCTTCACCTGGCTACCCTCTCTTCTGTTCCCAAATATCCCACGGGGTGCGGGGGTGTGAAACCCCCGCGCTTCTCAGCTGAACTACCGCTTCAGGACACCGCCCGCGCCCGCACGTCAAGC
>NCDS01000179.1 GCA_002280315.1 Rhodobacterales bacterium 32-66-7
ACCGGCAAGACCACGCTTTCGGCCAGCCCCGACCGCACCCTGATTGGCGATGACGAGCACGGCTGGTCCGACCGGGGCGTCTTCAACTTCGAGGGCGGGTGTTATGCCAAGACCATCGACCTGTCGCCGGAGGCCGAGCCGGAGATTCATGCCACGACGCAACGGTTTGCGACGGTGGTGGAGAATATGGTCTACGACCCCGAGACGCTGGAGCTTGATTTCGCCAACCGCAGCCTGACCGAGAACACCCGCTGCGCCTATCCGCTGGAGGCGATCTCGAACGCGTCGGCGACCGGGCTTGGCGGCCATCCGCGCCATGTGGTGATGCTGACCTGCGACGCGTTCGGGGTGCTGCCGCCGATTGCGCGGCTTGGCCCGGCGCAGGCGATGTATCACTTCCTGTCGGGCTTCACCGCCAAGGCGGCTGGCACCGAACGCGGGGTCACCGAACCGACGCCGACCTTCTCCACCTGTTTCGGCGCACCCTTCATGCCCCGCCGCCCGGAGGTTTACGGCAAGCTCCTGCAGGAAAAGATTGCCAAGCATGGGGCGACCTGCTGGCTGGTCAACACCGGCTGGACCGGCGGGGCCTATGGCACGGGGCGGCGGATGCCGATCAAGGCGACCTGTGCCCTGCTGGCTGCAGCGCTGGACGGGTCGCTTGGCAAGGCGCGCTTTCGCAAGGACCCGGTCTTCGGGTTTGACGTGCCGGTATCAGTTTCCGGGATGGACAGCGCCCTCCTTGATCCGCGGGGCACCTGGGCCGACCCCGCCGCCTATGATCTGCAGGCCAAGCGGTTGGTGGCGATGTTCCAGGACAACTTCGCGCAGTATGTGCCCTTCATCGACGCCGATGTCAGGGCGGCGGCAATCGGCTGAACCATAGGGCGCATCCGGTTGACGCCTGCCCACGAAGCAAGGATCATCGCGGCGAAACCAGACGGGGCGGGGCCGATGACATTCTACCTGCGGACATGGCTTGCGGGGTTGCTGTTCGTTCTGGCGACGGGCGCGGTTGCCGAAACGCCCTCGCCAATCACCGCGCCAGGCATCGTGCTGCAAAGCATCGGCATCTATTGCCGGCCCGAGATCGCCTCGACCGAAGCCGCGCCGGATACCGCGCTTGGCTACATCAACATGATGGCCGCCCAGCCCGAGTTCGTTTTCCGCCAGACCACGGTTCCGGCGCGGCTTGGCGTCTCGTTCGGGCTTCTGGTGGTCGCGGATCGTGACATGACCGGTGTCCGGGTGCTGACCTGGAAACCCGGGGCCACCAGCCCGGATACCTGGACCACCGACATCTTCGCCGATGAGCCAAAGATGCGCGGCTTTGTCTTCGAGTATGAGGAAGAGCTGCTCACCGGCCCCTGGCGGATGGAGGCTTATGACGGCGAGGCGCGGCTTTATTCGGTCACCTTCGACGTGGTGCCCGGCAGCGAACTGCCCGGCGTCACCTCGGACTGCAATCTTCTGTCATGAAGGGGCTCGCCCTTGCCCTGACGCTTGTGGCCGGACCGGCGCTTGGCGAACCCGCGCCGCCCGCGCCAGGTCCGATGGTGGCGCGGCTGGAAGTCGGCGTGTTCTGCGCGCTGCAGGCGATGGACCAGATGCCCGCGCCCGGCACGATCTCGGGCTGGATCCATGTGGTCGACCGCGACATCGCCTTTCACTGGCCTGACCGGCAGGTGGTGCCTGCCGCCCTTGGCCTGGCCTTTGGCGTCAAGGCGGCGCTGAAGCCGGGAGCCTCGGCCCCCTTCGCCGAGATGCGGATCTACAAACCGGGCTTTGCCACGCCCGAGGTCTGGGAGACCGCCTTCAGCGACCTCGCCCCGTCGCTGGCGTTCTTCCGGTTTGACACCCCCGGCGAACTGATCCCCGGCCTCTGGCGATTCGAGGCGTGGGACGGTGACATCCAGCTTTACACCGCCGAATTCGAGGTTGTCCCCGCCGCAGCCCTGCCCGACATCGCCAAGGCCTGCGGGGCGGTCTCGTAAACCACTGCGACACTTTCGGTCGCTTGCCGCCAGTGGAACGAAATCTAATTGCTCTGCCATTGCGAAGGCGCTAGCTCTTTGCATGCGCAGAAACCCGCCGGACCAAAGGGGCACCGATGCCGCATGATGGACAGACCATGACCGAGGCCGCGATGATGCCCGACGTGCTCGACCTGACGGCTGCCGTGCTGCCGGAACTGGATGGGCTGTTCGCTTCTGCACGCGAAACGCTCCGCGCCCGCGTCACCGCCGCTGGCCGCCTGTCCGCCCCGGCGCTGGAGGTGCATCAGCATCAGGCGCATGGCGTCGCCTGGCTTGCCACCTATGTCGAAGGCCTGCGCCAACTGCGCGCCTGGGCCGGGCGGGTTGCGGGGGATGGGCATTTCACCGAGATGGAGGCGTTGATCCTGCAGATCGGCTATGGCGAATACCTGGCCCAGATCGCCGGCGGCATCCCGATGAGCCAGCTTGAAACCGCCCGGCTTGGCGACATGCAGACCACTTGGGCACCGTCCGACGCTGCGACGCGGTTGATGGCCATGGGCAACTCTCCTGCTGCGCGGGCGCGGTTGGTGACGCTGATGCGCGACAATCAGGGGCGGGCGACCTTTGGCACCCCGGGCCTTGATGCCGAACTGGAAATGATCCGCGAACAGTTTCACCGCTATGCCGAGGAAAAGGTCATCCCGGTCGCCCACGACTGGCACCTGAAGGACCAGTTGATCCCGATGGAGGTGATTGATGACCTCGCCGAAATGGGCGTCTTCGGCCTGACCATCCCGGAGGCTTATGGCGGCTTCGGCCTTTCCAAAGCCGCGATGGCGGTGGTGAGCGAGGAGTTGTCGCGCGGCTATATCGGCGTCGGCTCCCTAGGCACCCGCAGCGAGATTGCGGCGGAACTGATCCTTTGCGGCGGGACAGAGGCGCAGAAGGCCAAATGGCTGCCCGGCCTCGCCTCGGGTGCGATCCTGCCGACGGCCGTTTTCACCGAACCGAACACCGGGTCGGACCTTGGCAGCTTGCGGACCCGTGCCAGGAAGGACGGTGACGGCTGGATCATCAGCGGCAACAAGACCTGGATCACCCATGCCGCGCGGACCCATGTGATGACCGTCCTGGCCCGCAGCGTTGATGGCACGACCGACTACAAGGGCCTGTCGATGTTTCTGGCCGAAAAGACCCCCGGCACGGATGAAACCCCCTTTGTCGACCCCGGCCTGTCGGGTGGCGAGATCGAGGTGCTCGGCTATCGCGGCATGAAGGAATACACCGTCAACTTCGACGATTTCGCGGTGAAGGGGGAAAACCTGCTCGGCGGCGTCGAAGGCCAGGGCTTCAAGCAGTTGATGCAGACCTTCGAATCCGCCCGCATCCAGACCGCCGCCCGTGCCGTGGGTGTCGCGCAATCGGCGCTGGAGACGGGGATGCAATACGCCGAAGACCGCAAGCAGTTCGGCAAGGCACTGATCGAGTTTCCGCGCGTGGCCGGGAAACTGGCGTTGATGGCGGTGGAAATCATGATCGCCCGGCAGCTGACCTACTTCTCGGCCTGGCAAAAGGACCATGACAAGCGCTGCGATCTTGAGGCCGGGATGGCCAAGCTGCTGGGCGCACGGGTGGCCTGGGCTGCGGCGGACAACGCGTTGCAGATCCACGGCGGCAACGGCTTTGCGCTGGAATACCGGATCAGCCGCATCCTGTGCGATGCCCGCATCCTGAACATCTTCGAAGGCGCCGCCGAGATTCAGGCGCAGGTCATCGCCCGGCGGCTCTTGGACTGACCTTCGGCCCTTGACGGCGGGTCGGGGTTGCCCCATCTCCATGTTGACACTGTAAAGACGTGGAGCATCCGATGCCTGAAACTGTCCTTCTGACCGGGGTGTCGGGCTTCATCGCCAAACATGTCGCGCTTAAGCTCTTGAACGCGGGTTATGACGTGCGCGGCACGGTGCGGCGTCTGGACCGGGCGGATGAGGTGCGAAGCGCCGTCGCCCCGCATCTGACCGCCGGGGCTGGAACCCTCAGCTTCGTGCAGGCTGACCTTGAATCCGATGCGGGGTGGGACGATGCGGTTCGGGGCGTGTCAGCGGTGGTCCACACCGCCTCACCCTTTCCGATCGCGCAGCCGAAGGATGAGAATGTGCTGATCCGCCCGGCGGTCGAAGGCACCGAACGGGTGCTGAACGCGGCGGCTGCGGCCGGGGTGACACGGATTGTCCTGACCTCCTCTACCGTGGCGGTGTTTGACGAAGGCAGGCATCAGGACCTGCAGGACGAAGCCAACTGGTGCGACCTCGACCTCCCCTCAACCTCGGCCTATGCCAAATCAAAGACCCTCGCCGAACGCAAGGCGTGGGAGATTGCCAAGGCCAAGGGGTTGCAGCTGACCACGATCAACCCCGGCGTGGTGCTTGGCCCGCCGCTGGATGAACACTACGGCTCGTCCATGGAGCTGGTAGAGCGGATCATGAAGGGCAAGGACCCGGCGATGCCCGACCTTGGCTTTGCCGCCGTCGATGTGCGCGACGTGGCCGAGATGCACCTCCGCGCGCTGCAAAAGCCCGAGACGGCGGGCAAACGCTATCTTGCCACCGCCGGGTCGCTGACCATGCCCGAGATGGGACGCATCCTGAAAGACGCCTATCCGACCCGCAGGATCCCGACGATGACCGCGCCGCTGATTCTGCTTCGGGTCATGGCGCTGTTTGATGCGCAGCTGCGGGCGATCGTGCCCAATATCGGCAAGCACCCGAAAGTTTCGAACGCCCGCGCGGTCAAGGACATGGGAATGATATTTACGGCCCCGAAGGCGGCGCTTCTGGCGTCCGCCGACTGGCTGGAAAAGCACGGCAAGGTCTGGAAGTAACCTCAGCCCTGGCCTATCGACGGCCGCTCTGCCCCAAGGCGCGGGTGCAGGCGTCCGGCAACGGCAAAGGCTGACAGCAGCCCCCGCCACCAGCAGCACCAGCCAGGCCGCCCCGGGTGTCAGGATGCTGGAAACATCGCGAAAGCTGGAATAGACCGCCGACATCTCGGTCCGTTCGCTCGGCTTGACCGACATCAGGAACGGCAGGCCGCCCACCACGTCGAGCATCACCAGAAATATCGAGGCTGACATGACAAGGCCGACCAGCACCCAGGGCAGGAAGGACAACAGCCCTGCCGCCAGAAACAGCCCGCCACACAGCCCGAACGCGACCCGGACCGACCGGCGCACCGACAACCGGCGCGCCAACCGGTTCAGCGCGGGGGCGGCGAACAGAAGCGCATTGGTGATGGACAAGGCAATGCCACCGACCTTGTCGCCCAACCCCGCCTCGATGCAAAAGATCGGCAGGTAGACGACATAAACCCACCAGCCGCAACTCCGCAGCACGGCAAACAGCCAACCCGCGATCAACCGGGGCTGGCCGAAGAACCGGCCAAGGTAGCCAAGCGGGTTGACCGCCGGCCCCTTGGCCCGGGTGATCTGCTTGCCATTGCCCAGCCGCAGCACCCAGAA
>NCDS01000180.1 GCA_002280315.1 Rhodobacterales bacterium 32-66-7
GGGTCGAGGCGGCGACGTTCTGCCCCGGGTTCACGAAGAAGTCGATCTTGTCGCCGCCCACGGTCGGGTCGGCATAAAGACCCGGGAAGAAGGCGAACCAGTTCATCGCCATCGCGACCTGACCGGATTTGAACGCGTCCAGCGACTGCTCCATATAGGCATTGTCATAGCCGGGCGGGGTGCCGGTCTGGTAGAGGGTCTTGTAGAACTCCAGCGCTTCGACCGCTTCGGGGGAGTTCACCGCCCCTTCCATGTCGTAGCTGCCTGGGGTGTTTTCATACTTGAAGCCCCAGGCATAAAGCGCGCCGGTGACACCCATCGTGATGCCTTCCGACCCACGCTCGGTGAAGATCGAGGCGCCGTAGACGGTCTTGCCGTCAATCTCCCGGCCCTGGAAGAACTGCGCAATGTCGAGCAGTTCCAACTGCGTCTTCGGCTCGGCCAGATCGCGGCCATACTGTTCCTTGAACGCGGCCTGAATCTCGGGACGCGCAAACCAGTCCTTGCGGTAGAACCAGCCGTTCGCATCGCCCATCGCGGGCAGCGCATAGTAGTTCGGCGTGCCCTTGGGCCAGGTCGAATAGGCATAGACGGTTGCCGGAGCGAAATCGTCCATCGATATCGCGTTGGCGTCGAAGAAGTCGTTCAGCTTGACGTAATGGCCATTCTCGGCCCCGCCGCCAATCCACTGGCTGTCGCCGATCAGAAGGTCGCACAGCTGGCCGCCCGAGTTCAGCTCGTTCAGCATGCGGTCGGCGAAGTTGGGCCAGGGAATGAACTCGAAGTTCATCTTGATGCCGGACTGGGTCTCGAAGTCCTTGGACAGTTCGACCAGCGCGTTTGCCGGGTCCCATGCGGCCCAGCACAGGGTCAGTTCGTTGGCCTGCGCATTGGCCTGGGCACCCCAGACAAGCGCAAGCGCCGCCGTCGCGGCGAGCATGTTCCGTGTCATTCATTCCTCCCAACGTGGTTGATACGGACCCGTGCTGATGCCGGGCCTTCTTGACTTCAGCCACGATAGGCAGAGCGGCGGGTGGCTGTAAAGCGTTTTTGAGGTGCGTACCTCACGCTGCGGGATATTGCTTGGTCAAAGCGCTTTGACGCGGTGGTCAGATCGGCAGGGACGGACCACTGTCGCTGGTTTCCGGCGGCAGGTTTTCGCGCAGAAGCACGGTGATGCGAATCTGTTCCTGGCCTTCGTCGATCGGGCGACGGTCGGCCTTGGCCCGCAACACCCGCAAGGCCGACCGCGCCAGATGGCCGATATCCTGTGCTATGACCGCGTCGATGGTCCGGTCCTGCAGTCCCGCGCGGGTGTGCTCGGTCAATTCATGCGCGACGACGACCGTGCGACCGGCAAGCCCCACCTCATGCAGCGCCTCGGTCACGCCACGCGTTCCAGCCCCCGCGACATAGACCGCGACGACATCCCCCTGGTCAAGGCAGGACAGGGTGATCTGCCGGGTCAGGGCGCGGTCGTCATGCCCCTCAAGCGAGGGGAGGATCTGCAGATGCGGGAACCGCTCGGCCATCACCTCGTCGAACCCCAGCCTGCGGTCCACCATGTCGCGCGCCAGCATCGACGACACGACGACCGCAACCTTCCCCGGACGCGGTCCCAGAAACCGGCCCAGAAGCACCGCAGCGGTGCGCCCCGCCGCCTGGTTGTCGATGCCGACGAAATGGTCCCGCGCCGCCTGCGGCTGGTCGGTAATAAGGGACACCACCGCCGCCCCATCGCTTTTCAGCCGGGCGATGAGGTCGCGCACTTCGGGCGTCTCATGTGCCATGATCGCGCAGCCGTCGACCTGCAGCCCGCCCTCGGCATCAAGGACCGAGATCATTGCATGCGGATCGCGCTGCGGCACCCGGGCGATGACGATCTCGCACGCCTCGGCGAGGGGGCCCCGCGCGGCTTCGGTGATCGCGTCGGACAGGGCCGAGATGAACTGGCTTTGCACGGCTGGAAGCAGGAACAGGAAGCGGTAGATCCGCTGCCGGGCCAGGTTCGCCGCCGCGACGTTCCGGACATAGCCCAGCCGGTCGATCGCCTCGTTCACCGCGCTGACGGTCTTGGCCCGCACGCCAGGCCGGGCGTTGAGCACCCGGTCAACGGTCGCAAGCGATACCCCCGCCTCACGCGCGATGTCGTTCACCGTTGGCCGCACCGGACCGCCCCCCCTTGGTCCGGGGAAACTACCGGGGCGGAATGAGGTACGTCAATCAGGAAAGCGGCAAGCCGACCCTGACCCTAGCCGACCCAGACCCTAGCCGACCCTGACCCTAGCCGACCCAGACCCTAGTCGAGCAGTGTTCCGCCCGAGGTGATCCTCCCGAAATCCGGCTGGCCAAGAAAGCCGCGCCGCTTGGCCGACGCCAAGTCATCGTCACCGAACCAGGTGGTGAGACCAAGCATCAGTCGGGTATCGGAAAAAGCCCCGGCCTCGGCACCGAAGATTTCATAGCGGCCGTATTCAACCCCAAGGCTCCAGGCCAGAGGGCGCGCGCCAATCTGCCGGGAATAGGTGACGCCCAGGGTCTGAGCGTCCATGTCATAGACGGCATTCGTGTCCTGCGAGCCCGCAAACAGGCCCAAGTCGCCGGAGATCACGCTGCCGTCAGCCAGCGCGTAAAGCCCGGAAAGCCGCGCAAAGGTGCCGTCATGGAACGCATCGGTCGTGGCCAGATCCTGCGCGTCAAACGCCCCGATCTGCAGGCCGATCATGCTGTCGCCCAAGCGGTAAGCCCCTTCAAGCGCGTAGAAATCAAAGGTCGCCTCGACCGAGGTATTCGCGCTGGCAACCCCTTCGCCATAGACCGTGCCCAACACGAAGCCACCGAAGTCGTAGTTCGCGCGCAGGCTGGCGAATTGCCCATATCGGTGGGCCGCGGAGGTGCTTTCGTCAAAGGACTGCGAGCCGTTCATCAGATCAAGCTGCAAGCCGAAGGCCCCCCAGTCGGCCCCCAGCCGCCCGGTCACCTCGATCGTGTCGGGATCAGAGGCCCGACCGGCGTCATTGTCGCCTGAAATCGTCGAGACCTGCCCGACGCCCGCCCGCAGGTCAAGTTGACCCCAGACCAGCGTTTCGGCGGACGCTGCGCCGGGAGCAAAGGACAAAACAGCTGTGGCGATCAAAGCGCGCGTTGCTTTCGGCATGGTCGTCTCCGGGCAGGGGTCATCCACGAATATTTGCGGAATCTCTCGGCTGTCAAATGCGATCCGCAACCCGGCAAGAATTCAGTGGCAAATGTTGCAATTGGCCAACAGACTGGTGGACGGACTGGTCTGGCCGAAGGGGCTTTTGGAATGCGGACGATTCTTCTGTTCGGTGACAGCAACACGCATGGCACCATTCCGGCGGCCGATCTGGGCGCAAGCGCGCGGTATGGCCGCGACGAACGCTGGGCTGGGCGGCTTCGGCACCTGCTGCCCGATTGGGAGGTGATCGCCGAAGGCCTGCCCGGCCGCACCACGGTGCATGATGACCCGATCGAAGGGGCGCACCGCAACGGTCTTGCTGTCCTGCCAGCCCTTCTCGAAAGCCACTGCCCGCTGGACGTGGTTGTCGTGATGCTGGGCACGAACGACCTGAAAGAGCGGTTTTCCGTCAACGCGGGCGACATCGCCTTCGGGGTGGAGCGGTTGGTGCGCCTTGTCCTCGCCAGCGGCGCCGGGCCGGACGGTGGCGCGCCCGGTGTCCTTGTGATAGCACCGCCCCCGATTGCCGAGGTCGGGTGTCTTGCCGGCATGTTCCACGGCGGGGCGGCAAAATCGCTGGACCTGGGACAGGAGATTGCCGCAGCCGCGCGTCGGGCCGGGGTGGCGTTTCTGGACGCGGCACCTGTGGTCACGGTCTCGCCCATCGACGGGGTCCACTACGACCCGCCGGCCAACCCCGCGCTGGCCGAGGCTGTGGCTGCCGCGATCCGGCAGGCGTTTCCCTGACCCGCTAGCGGCGCATCCCGGCAGTCGCGATCAGCGTCAGGGCCAGGCCGAAGACCGCTGTCATCACGCCCACGATCATTGCGACCATCGCGATCAGGCCAAGGGGGTCGTTCCCGCTCCACCCGCTTTGGGCGGCCATGACAGTGCCTGCGGCGGCCAGGGCAAGCCCTGCCAACAGGGCCACCCCGCCGATGCGGCGACGGCTTTTCCAGAACTGCGACCGTGATTGCGCGCCTTTGGTCAGCGCGGCGCGGAAATGGGCCAGCACCCGCGTCGCGGCCTCGTTCGCCTCGACCGGCACCGGGACGCGAAGGACGAATTTGCCCGCCGCATAATTGTGGGCGGAAGAGGAGGTGATCTCGGTCACCGGAAACTCGATCAGGTTCGGGGTGCCGGGGACCCAGTTGACCGCGGTAAAGGTCTGCAACCCCCGGGCCGACAGCGCATGAAACCGCCCGCCCGCCAGCACGGCGTCGCTTGAAAACAGCACCTCGGCCGGTCTGCCGGGCCTTGGACGCCAGCGGCTGCGGTCGGCCCAGGGGCGTGCCGCCTCGCCCGCGACATAGGCGGTCACGGTGTCGGCGGGGATTGTCCAGCGGGCAATGACGCCCTTACCCCGCTCCATCCGCCGGGCGAGGATCAAGGCCCAGCGGAAGTTGAACAGGACCAGAAGGCCCAGAAACCCGACCAGCCCGCCGATGGCGACGGTGATGCTGCCGGGGATGTCGTTCTCGCCCAGGGTCAAGAGGCGCTGAAGGCCCCAGGCGAACGCCGTCAACGCCAGCAGAGTGGCGATCAGGGCGATCAGGCTGTCGCGCTTGGGGTTGATCATGCGGCAAAGGCTGCGCGCGCGGGGCTGGTCTGTCAATCGCCGCTTGACGCCGGGCCGCCTTGCGTCAGTCTGCGCCGATGACCCGGAACGCGCTGATCGTGGCCCATGGCCAACCCTCGGACCCAGGTCCCGCCGCCCGGAATCTGGCGGCGGCATGAAGGTCGCGGCCCTGCTGCCCGGTTGGGGCATCGCAACGGCAACGCTGGCCGAGCCCGGTGCCATCGCCCGCGCAGTGGCGGGGCAGGGGCCGGGCCTGGTCTTTCCGATGTTCATGGCGGGGGGCTGGTTCACCCGGGTGCAGATACCGGCCAGACTGGCCGAGGCGGGGGCAGACGGCTGGACGGTGCTGGAGCCGTTTGGCTGCGACCCGCTTCTCCATGATCTTTGCGTGACCTTGGTGAAGGAAGCGGGCGGGGACGAGGTGATCCTTGCCGCGCATGGCTCCTTCAAGTCCGAAGCCCCGGCGAACGTCGCCCGCCGCGCGGCAACGCGGATCGCAGAAACCGGCGCGCGGGTCGTGACCGGCTTCATCGACCAAGAGCCGCAGCTTTCAAAACTGACCGGCTTTGGCGCCGGGGCGGTGTGTCTGCCGTTCTTTGCCGCACAAGGTGGGCATGTCGGCGAGGATATCCCGCAAGACCTGACCGAAGCCGGGTTTCGGGGCCGCATCCTGCCGCCCATCGGAACCGACGCCCGCGTCCCGGCGATCATCGCGGCGGCGCTTGTGCGGGGCCAGCCGATCTGCAGCGGCGCGTGCCGGATGGGGGCGGTCTGAGGGGCCACGGCAGGTCGCCTGAAATATCCCCCAATCCAGCCATAATTTCTGCGCTTGTTACAACTTTAAGACAACGGCCCCGGCCCAGTCGTGGCAGCGGACCTGTCGCGTCGACCGGCCGCCTTGCGTCAGTCTGCGCCGATGACCCGGAACGCGCTGATCGTGGCCCATGGCCAACCCTCGGACCCAGGTCCCGCCGCCCGGAATCTGGCGGC
>NCDS01000181.1 GCA_002280315.1 Rhodobacterales bacterium 32-66-7
AGGCGCGCAGAAGGTCGCCACGCCGGTCCAGAACCTCGACCGAGGTCGCAACGGTCAGCGAGGGCAGGAGTGTCGCATCGATCCAGAGGTCAAAGCGGTCGCGGCCAAGGGCTGCAAGCCAAAGCGCTGCCACGACCACAAAGATCCATCTTGCGCGCATCGGTCAGACCCCGATCGGCAAAGGAAACAGGGTTGGGCGGCGCGTGCTTGCCTCCCCCCTCGTGGGGGAGGGAGAGGGTGGGGGGGCTGCGGGCAAGAAGGCCAATCCCGTTGACCAGCGGGCGACCCCCCACCCCCGACCCCTCCCCACGGGGGGGAGGGGAGGCACCCCGGTCACCGAAACGGTCACGGTTGCCGCCCCATGCCTTTGCTTCCGCGTCATGGCGGATTGGTTTGGTGCGCCAGAGCCGCAAGCGCGCAGGCGGTCGCTCGTCGAGCACTTCGTGCACTCCTCGCTTGGGGCGGGTACCGCCGACGCGTGCACGACGTGCTCGAGGAGGCTTCTCGGCATCACGGCGCGATGGTCACTGTCCCGGTCTCGCTCCGCGCGCGGAAGTCGGGGCGGTACATATCCTCGACCGAGGCGGCGGGGTGGTGGAACGTCCCCGGGCTGACCGCGCGCACCACATAGGCCAGGCGGAAGCTTGCATCCGACGACCAGTCCACTGCCGTCAGGAACCGGTCCTGCCGGAATTCGGAATGGGTGACGTAGTCGAGGGTATCAAGCCAGCCAAGTTCCGATGTGGACCCCGCCGACATCAGGTTCGGGTTGTCGATCTCGAACCCGGCGGGCAGGGGGTCGGAAACCATCAGCCGCGCCTCGCCATAGCCGAAGGGGGTCACCTCCAGCACCACGACCAGGCGCGTCCCAGCCGCAACGGCGTCCAGTGTCACCGGCTCCCCCGTCATCGTATAGTAGCTGCGGGTGATGGCATAGCCGTTGCCACCGGCAGGTTCCGGCGCGGACGGAACGCCATAGGTCGTGATCGTGACGGTGGTGTCTGCCCCGTCGTTCTTCACCACCACCGGCGTCACGGCCCCGGCATCCAGCACCCGCACCAGCGGCCCCTCAGCCGGTTTGCCGTCGATGCTGATCCCCTCACCCCCCGGCCGGTCGATCAGCGCGTTTGCCGCCATCAGCGCCCAGGTCGCCTCTTGCGTGGAGAGGGTACCACCCTGCACGGCGATCCGGTCGGTCAGCGCCTCGCGGTCAAGCACGGTCGACCCGGCTTCGACCGCCAGCGTCAACAGCGCCGCCGCATCACGGTAGGTCGTGCCGTAATCCACCCGCCAGATCTGCGCGGTATCGGGGGCGAGCGTGTTCAGCTTGGCCCCGGCCTTGGCAAACATCGCATCGGCCCGGACCTGATCGCCATAGGACGCCAGCGCCGCGCCAAGCTGCGCCTGGGCGAGGGGGGTGCGGAACTCAGCCCCCTTCACATCGGCGTAGTAGCGCAGATCCCCGATTGCCGCCGCCCCTTCGCGGGCCAGGACCATCAGCGCATAGGCCAGCGCTTCCCCGCCGCCATTCACCTCGTCCGAGAAATCGGGCGCGTAGTTCACCTGATTGCGCAGGTTCGCCAAAGCGTTGCGCAGGGCAAGCTCGGGCACCGCATAGCCCTGCGCCTTGGCGCGGCTCAGGAAATCGGTGACATAGGCGTCAAGCCAGAAGTCGCCCTCCGCCGGTCCCCAAAGCCCGAACCCACCGGTGGAGGATTGGTTGGCAAGGATTTCCACCACCGCCTCGTCGATCCGCTGCTGCAGGTTGTCCGCGCCCTCAAGGTCCATCACCCGCGCCACTTCGTCGAAGTAGAGAAGCGGCAGCGCGCGGCTGGTCATCTGTTCGGTGCAGCCATAGGGATAGCGGTCGAGCGAGGCGAGGAGCCCCGGCGCATTCAGCCGCGCGAGGGGGCCAATGGCCATCGTCGCCTTGCCGGAGCCTTCGACCAGCCCGGTAAACACAGCCTGATCGAAGGTCAGGGTCTGGCCGCTCGCAAGGTCCAGCCGGGTGACACGGGCCACTTCGGGGTCGTTCACCTGCACCGGGATGGTCAGGGTCTTCTTCAGAAGCTTGCCATCCGGCGTGGTCAGGGTGACCTCGACGGTCTGGAGACCGACCGCGCCTGCTGTCACCGGCACCTCGAACACCGCCTTGGCCTGATCGCCAAGATCAAAGCCAGACGGCACCGCGCCAAGGGTCAGGCCATCCGCTACGACATCCAGGCCCATCCGGCCTGAGGGGC
This sequence comes from Rhodobacterales bacterium 32-66-7, assembly GCA_002280315.1. Classification (GTDB taxonomy): domain Bacteria; phylum Pseudomonadota; class Alphaproteobacteria; order Rhodobacterales; family Rhodobacteraceae; genus Tabrizicola. Next base: position 2,244 of record NCDS01000181.1, read on the forward strand.
CGGTGGCGTGGACGATTTCAAGCAGCAAACGGCTTTCATCGCCGGGCGACATGAAGCGCGGCAGGCTGGCGGTCACCACCACCGGGTCACGCACGAGGACATCGGCGCTGGCCTGCCCGACGCCGGTTTTCGACCAGGCGACAGCCATGACCTTGACCGTGCCGTTGAAGCTGGGCAGATCGAAGGTCGCGCGGGCATAGCCATCGGCACCCACCGCCACCGGGCCGGTGAAATAGGCGACCAGCTCTTCCGTCGGCGGCGGCGCCTCCAACCGGGCCTGCGCGCCTGCGTCACCGCCCGAGCGAACCTCACCCATCGCACCGTTCAGCCCGTCGATCAGGCGGCCATAGATGTCGCGGATGCCGACGCCAAGGCGGCGCTGGCCGAAGTAATGGCCCTGCGGATCGGGCGCGTCGAACGAGGTCAGGTTCAGGATGCCGACATCCACCGCCGCGATTGTGACCCAGGCAGTTTCCCCTTCGGCCACGCCATCCAGTTTGACCGCGACGTCCAACGGCCCGCGGGGGGCGACCTCATCGGCAACCTCCACCACGGCGTTCAGGGCCCGGTCGCCGGGGTCGATCGCAGCATGGGTCAGGCCAAGCGCACGGGCCGGGTTCCGCCCCGCCGCCACATCCATCGGACGCAGGACGGAGGCGGTCACATAGACCCCAGCCCCCCATGCGTCGGTCACCGGAAGCTCGATCAGGTTCTCGCCCTCGGTCACCTCAACCGCCTGCATCGACACCAGACGGTTCGACAGCACGGTGATCAGCGCCGTCCCGGCCGCGCGCGGCACGATCCGCAGGGTTGCGGTATCGCCGGGTTTGTAGGCGGGCTGGTCAAGGGACAGTTCCAGCGTGTCGGGCGTTGCCGTGGCATCGGCGGGCGCATACCAACCGGCGTAGAACTCGGTCGAGGTCGCGGCCTTGCCACCATCCGCCGGCACAACCTCCAGCACATAGGTGCCCCAGTCGACCCGCGCGCCAACCTCCACCGGGGCGGCCCCGAGCTTGGCCTGACCTTCGCCGATCACGGTCGTGGACACCACCGGCTCCCAGGTCCAGGAGCCATAGCCGCGCTTCCGAGCCTTCACCGGCAACCCCGTCGAACATCGGCTTGACGCCGATCAGCACCTCGGCCGGGGACAGGCGTTTGGTCACCTCACGCTCCACCGGGCGGCCGGAGCCTTCGGCGACGCGGACAGTCACCACAGCCTCCAGCGGGCGGAAGGGGTCTTCCACCTCGGGCAGAATGACCGGGAGGACCGCCTGACCGGCATCGTCGGTCATACCACCGTCGAGTGAGGAATAAAGCGCGCTGAAGGGCTGGTCGTGGCGACCGAAGACATAGCCCGGCCAAGCCGAAAGCCCCGAGGCCGCGCGGAGCAGAACCTCACCTTCGATGGCGAGGCCCGCGCCGGGTGCGCCGAACAGGTAGCGCGCGTCGATGGTAAGGTCCGTCGGGGTGGCCGCACCAAGCGTCAACGCGGAGTCGGGCAGCGTCAGGTCGAAGTCGATCCTTTCGGGAAGGAAATCCTCGACCAGAAAGGTCTTGGCCGACAGGGCTGGGGCTTCCAGATCGGCAAAAAGCTCCACCCGCCAGACGCCACGCGGGGCGCTTGCGGCAATCGGCTGGGCCAGGACATAGCCGCCGCCGGTATCGGTCACCACAGACCGTGCGTATTCCACCCCGTCCGGGCGGTTGACGACGGCGGTCAGGGGGATGCCTTCGATGGCGGCCTGTTCGGCGTCGCGGGCCAGGGCGGTGACATAGACCGTTTCCCCGGCGCGGTAGGCACCCCGGTCGGTGGTCATGAACACATCGACCGGCGGGGCGGCCTCGCGCCCCTCAACCCCCCGGTCCGAAAGATCGAACTCGGGGTCGGTCAGCGACAGGAAGGCGATGTCCGCCTCACCCTCCTTGGCCACGACCATCGCCGGGGCAGAGCCGCCAGTGCCGCGCGTCAGGCCTGCGTCAAAGACCGCATAGCCCTGATCATCGGTCAGAGCCGTGCCAAGAACGGCGTTGGAGCGGTTCAGAAGCTCAACCTCGATCCCCGGTTTCGCCGCCGCCGTGCCAAGCGAGCGGACGAAGACATGGAGACCGTCAATGCCCGAAAGCGTGGTCACCCCAAGGTCCGAGATGACGAACCACTGCCAGGCGGGAGCCGTCTCATAGGGATCGACCCCCGGTACCGCCGCCTTCAGCGCATAGATCCCGGCGGGCAGCCCATCCAGCGCCTCGGCCATCGGCAGGCGGGTGGTCACGTCCCTGTTCACGTCCTGCGCGACGGTGGCGGTGCCGGTCCACAGCGCCTCCCCCACGGTGTCGGCGAAATACTCCTCGGAATAGGCGTTGATCGGCGTGCCGAAGTAGTAATCCTGGATCGAGCGGATCAGGTTGCGGTCGGTCACGCGGTAAAGGGTCAGGTCCAGCGCCCTGGTGTTCACCGTCTCGACCGGCAGAGCGGCGTCGCCGGTTTTCGGCAGCACATAGCCGCGACCGGGGAACCAGACGCCGGGGCTACGGTCGCGGACATACTGGGTGATCTCGACCGAGGTGGCCATGGTCTGGCCATCTGCTGCCGGAAGCCCCTCGCGGAAGGTGACGGTGTAGCGTTTGCCGTGCTCCAGCCCGCCGACGCAAAGCTGCCGGTAGCCGCCGGCTTCCACCACCATGCCGGGTTCGGTCAACTGCACATAGGTGGAATAATCGACCCCGGAGGCGGCCAGGTCCTCCGAGAAGGTCGCGCAGATGCGCGGGCGGGCCAGGTCGGACTGGACCTGAGTCTCAGCCACGCGGAAGCCGTATTTGCCGATGGCATCGTCCAGAAGGGCCGCCGTATCGGTGCGCTCTTGCAGGCTTTGCGCCAGACGCAGCGCCTGCACCGTGTCACGCCCGCGCCCGTTCACCTCCAGCACCTCGGCCAGGGTGACCAGGATCGTGTGGCGGAGGGCGGGGTTTTCGGCGCGCAGATAGGCGTTCATCGCCGACTGGAAGGCCTGGAAGTAAAAGTACCCTGACTGGTTCGGATCGGCTTTCCCGGCCTCAAGCTGGCGGCGGGCGAAGTCATCCCAGGTGGCCGCATCGTCGGTCAGGTTCAGCGCCGCCCCGGTATAGGCCGCAGCCCCGGCCCAGTCGCCCCGCGCCTCAGCCTCGCCTGCGGCCAGAAGGTGGTCTTCCGCTGTCCAGGGGCCGGTGGTGTGCTGGCGGCCAAGGCCTGCCGCCTGATCATAGGCGTACTGGAGATCCCAATCGGGCAGGAAGCCAAGCTCCGCCCGGCGGTCGGCAGCGCGGGCCCGGACGGCTGCGTCGGCATCCAGCACGATGGCCGAATAGGCGCCCTCGAAGAACACCCCCTCACCCGGACCGTTCTTGGCAAAGCACGATCCGTTGCGGGTGTTGTAGACATAGGCGTCGCAGCGCGTATTGGTCAGACAGGCGCGCTCACACGCCTCGATCGTGGTGTCGAAGATCGAGGCGATATCGCCGCCCGGCAGGTCCTGTTCTGCGGTGACCACGGCCCGGCGTTCGGGAATCAGCTCCTGCGCGAGGGCAGCCCCGGCAATCGCCGAAAAACTGAAGGAAATCAGCGCCGCCCGGACCGAATTGAGAAACCAGCGCATCAAAAAACCCCCTGCCACCGAACGGTCAAAGTGTCGCATGCCCGCTTGCGCGCTGGCAAGGCCGGGGAACACCCCCGGCCATTAAGTTTTGGTTCAGGTTGATCGGTCAGGGTAGGGACGGAAACCTTACCCCGGCGTTCGGCTGCGGGGCAGGCTTTGGCAGAATGTCGGCGGGACGGGCATGGATCTTTCGGAACGTCTGGTCAGGGAACGGCGCGCAAGGCTGGCGGCCGAACGCCTGCTGGAACAGAAAAGCCGCGAACTTTTCGCCGCCAACGAAAAGCTGGGCATCCACGCCCGCGCGCTGTCCGAACAGATCGTCGAACAGCGCCAGGTGGTCCGCCGTGCGCTGTCGGAAGCCGAGGTGCTGAAGGACCAGAACCTGCGCTTTGTCGAAGACCTCGACCGCGCCCATACCAGCGTCGACGCGGCTGAGCGCAGGCTTTGGGACGCGGTCAACACCATTCACGACGGCTTTGCCCTCTTTGACCGAAGGATGGGGCTGATCACGGCCAACCGCTCGTGGCTGGCGGCGTTCAACGGCCAGACGCTGGCGCAGGGAATGCCCTATGCCGACATGGTCGCGCTGATCGCAAGGTCCGGCACGCTTGACCTCGGCGATGAGCCGCCCGAGGCGTTTGCCGCCCGCCTGATCGCCCGCCATGCCAGCGACCCGATCGAATCGGTCACGCTCAAGTTTCAGAACGGCAACTGGTTCAAGCTCCAGGACCGCCGCACCCGCGACGGCGACCTTGTGTGCCTTGCGCTCAACATCACCGAACAGATGCGAATCTGGGCTGCCATCGAGGCGATCCCCGATGGTTTCGTGCTTTATGACCGGGAGGAACGGCTATTGACCTGCAATCAGCGCTACCGTGAGATTTACCCCGCTTCGGCGCCCGCCATGCTGCCCGGCGCGAAGTTCGAGGCGATCTTGCGCCACGGCCTTGCCCATACCGAACATGCCGATGCCGTCGGCCGCGAGGAAGAGTGGATCGAAGAGCGTCTGAAGCGGCACCGCGACGGCACCGGCACCTCTGAACAGCAGCTGTCGGACGGGCGCTGGATCCGCGCGCATGACCACGCCACGCCCGATGGTGGTCGTGTCGGTCTGCGGGTCGACATCACCCAGCTGAAGGAACACGAGACCGCGCTTGATGCCGCAAGAAAGGCGGCTGAGGCGGCGAACCGCGCGAAATCCGCCTTCCTCGCCAACATGAGCCATGAGATCCGGACCCCGATGAACGGCGTCGTCGGCATGGCGGAACTGCTGTGCGACACCACCCTGTCGGACGAACAGCGTCTCTTTGCCGAAACGATCCGCTCATCCGGTGAGGCGCTTTTGGTCATCATCAACGACATCCTCGACTATTCCAAGATCGAGGCAGAGCGCGTGACCCTGCGCCCCGAACCCTTTGATCTGGAACGCACCATCCATGAGGTGACGATGCTCCTCCAGCCCTCGGCGCGGGAAAAGGGCATCGACCTCATGATCGATTTCGACATGTTCCTGCCGACCCGGTTTGTCGGCGACCCCGGGCGCTTGCGGCAAGTGCTGACCAACCTGATCGGCAATGCGGTCAAGTTCACCGAAACCGGCCATGTCCTGACAAGGGTGATCGGCGTCGATGCCGAAGACGGGACGCAAACCCTGCATGTCACGATCGAAGACACCGGCATCGGCATCGCGCCCGAGTATCTCGACCACGTCTTCGGAGAGTTCAACCAGGTCGAGGATGAGCGGAACCGCAAGTTCGAAGGCACCGGCCTTGGCCTTGCGATCACCCGCCGGCTGATCGAGTTCATGGGCGGCGCGGTCTGGGTCGACAGCGAGGTGGGGCAGGGCTCCAGCTTCGGGTTCCGGGTCACGCTGCCGGTGGCCGAAGATGCCGGGCCGATCCCAATTCCGGTCGCGGTCAAGCGGGTGCTGGTGGTCGACGATCAGTTCATCAACCGCACCATCCTGGAACGCCAGCTGGCCCCCTGCGGCATCACGGTCACGCTCTGCCGCTCCGGGGCGGAGGCGTTGGAGCGGTTGGCAAGCGATCCGGCCTATGATGTCGTCCTGACCGACCACGCAATGCCGGAAATGGACGGCTCGGCGCTTTACGAGCAGATTCGCGCGGCGGGTCACAGCTTGCCGGTGATCCTCCTCAGTTCGCACAGCACGGGTGTGGGGCGCGACGCGGGCTTTGCGGCGGTCTTGCAAAAGCCGGTGCTGCGGTCGGACCTCTACCGCCATCTGAAGGCGCTCACCTCACCGGTCGAGGCGGTGCTTGCCCCGGCCGCTGCGTCCGTCCCGGTTGAAATGCGCCAGATGCGGGTCCCGCACCAACCAGATGGTCTTTCAGAAGATGGTGCGCGCGCATGACATCGAGCTGGTCTTTGCCGACAACGGCCGCATCGCGGTGGAGCTTTACCAAAGCTTCCGGCCCGACCTGATCTTCATGGACATCTCCATGCCCGAGATGGACGGCAAGGAAGCCGCCCGCGCGATCCGAAGCCTTGGGGCGACGCTGCCGATCGTGGCGCTGACCGCCCATGCCATGGACGGCGATGCCGAGGCGATCCTGGCCGCCGGGATCGACCGCTACCTGACCAAACCCCTGCGCAGGGCGGCGATCGAGGCGGTTCTGACCGAATACCGTCCAGCCGACGCCCGCCCACCGGTGGCCGAAGCCGTGGATGCGGCGTGACGCCGAAGGGGCCCCAAGATTTTTCGCCGAAAAATCTTGGGGTGCCGGGCGGATTGCATCGTCTGTTGGCAAGGTGGTGCCAGACCCCCAAGATTTTTCGCCGAAAAATCTTGGGGAACGCGCTGCCCCGGGGGCGGTCAATCCCCCTGCAGCACCGCCAGAAACGCCGCGCCGAAGCGGTCGATCTTCATCTCGCCCATCCCCTGGATCGCTTGCAGTTCCGCCAGGGTCGAGGGGCGACGCTCGGCGATCTGGCGCAGGGTCGAATGGCTGCAGGACAGGTATTTGCCGGTGCCGTCCTCCCCCCGCGACAGCGCCAGTTGCACCTCAGCCAGCCGGTCGAACACGGCACCTTCGGGCTTGCCGACCAGCCGCATCCGCGCCGCCAGGAACGCCGCGCCATAGCTTTCCAGCTTCTTCGCGCCGATCCCGGTGATCCCGGCCATGGCGTCCAGCGTCTGCGGTTTGCGTTCCGCCATCTCGATCAGGGTGCGGTCGGGAAAGACGACATAGGCGGGGACATTCTGCGCCTCGGCCAGCGCGCGGCGGCGGGCTTTCAGGTGGGAGAGGAGGCCTGCATCCTCATCCGTGACCTGGGTGCGCACTCCTGTCGGTTCGCCAGCAGAGGAGACGGTGTCACGCCGCAAGGTCACCTGCGCCTCGCCGCGCAGGATCGGGCGGGCGGCCTCGGTCATCCGTAACGCCCCGTGCCGCTCCGGGTCGGGACGGACGAGGTCCTGGCCCATCATCTGGCGAAAGACCGCGCCCCAGGCCGGTTTCGAAAGGTCGCGCCCGACGGCAAAGGTCGGAAGCTGGTCATGCCCCCGCTCCCGCACCTTTGGGGTCGGGTTGCCGGTCAGGATGTCGATCAGATGGCCCGCGCCGAACCACTCACCGGTGCGCAGGATGGCAGAGAGGGCCTTGCGCACCGCCTCGGTCGCGTCGAACAGTTGCGCCGGGCGGTCGCAAAGGTCGCAGTTGCCGCAAGGCGCCGAGGTCTCGCCGAAATAACGAAGCAGAACCTGCCGCCGACACGCGAGGGCCTCGGCCAGGCCCAGAAGCGCGTTGAGGCGGGCATGGTCGGCAGCCTTGCGGTCGGGCGGGGCGGCCCCTTCGTCGATCTGCCCGCGCCGCAGCCGGATGTCGTCCGGGCCATAAAGCGTCAGCGTTTCGGCGGGCAAGCCGTCACGACCCGCGCGGCCGATTTCCTGATAATAGCCCTCGATCGATTTCGGCAGGTCGGCATGCGCGACCCAGCGGATATCGGGCTTGTCGATCCCCATCCCGAACGCGACCGTCGCCACCACGATCAGCCCATCCTCGCGCTGAAAGCGGGTTTCGACCTGACGCCGGTCTTCGCTGTCGAGGCCGGCATGATAGGCCGCTGCCGAATGGCCCGCCTCGCGGAACGCCTGCGCCAGGGTTTCGGTCTTGGCGCGGGTGCCGCAATAGACGATGCCCGACTGCCCCTTGCGCGCGGCGGCAAAGCGCAAGACCTGCTCGCGCGGGGTGGATTTCACCGCGAAGGCGAGGTGGATGTTCGGCCGGTCAAAGCCGCGCAGGAAGGTGGCCGGGGCGTCGCCATCGAAGAGGCGGGTCACGATCTCGGCCCGGGTTTCCTCATCCGCGGTGGCGGTAAAGGCGGCGAGGGGGACGTTCAGCGTGCGGCGCAGCGCCCCGATCCGCAGGTAATCCGGGCGAAAGTCATGGCCCCACTGGCTGACGCAATGCGCCTCATCCACGGCAATCATGGAACAGCCGACCCGCCGCAGAAGCTGCGCACTGGCGCCTGAGGCAAGGCGTTCCGGCGCCATATAAAGCAGCTTCATCCGCCCGGCATCAAGGGCTGCAAACACCTCTTCCGTCTCGGCCTCGGAATTACCCGAGGTCAGCGCCCCCGCCTCGACCCCTGCCGCCTTCAGTGCGCGGACCTGGTCGCGCATCAGGGCGATGAGGGGGGAAATGACGACCGTCACCCCCTCCCGGCATAAGGCAGGCAGCTGGAAACAGAGCGATTTTCCGCCGCCGGTCGGCATGATCGCAAGGGTGTTCTGACCGGCAAGCACGGCTGCCACGATCTCGGCCTGACCGGGGCGGAAGCCCGGAAAGCCGAAGACCGATTGCAAAAGCCTTGTCGCGTGCTCCACCTTGCCGCGCGTCAGATGAAAAGGGCGGCGTTGTTCCGCAGGATGATCTGCAGCGCGTAGATCGCGATCAGTACGATCACCGGGGCAAGGTCGATGCCGCCCATGTCGGGCAACAGGCGGCGCACCCGCGAATAGATCGGATCAAGCAGGCGGTTCAGCCCGTACCAGACCTGCGCGACGAAGGGTTGGCGGATGTTCAGGACCTGAAAGTTGATCAGCCAGCTCATGATGACATGCGCGATGATGATGAACAGCGCCAGGCGCAGGATGAGGTCCAGGATCTGGAAAAGCGAAAGCATCGGCCACTCCCATAGGCAGGTGGGCTGAGAGGTAGCGGTTGGGGCCCCGAAGGGCAATGCCTTACGCCGCGTTTCGCTTGACCATGCGACGAGGCTCGGGCACCGCTGGCCCCGAACGATGGAGGTGCCGATGTATCCATTCCTGCGCATGCTGAAGGAAATGGCCCGCGCCCGCCGCATGGCCCCGCTCGGGCTGTTCGACGCCCACGTCGGTCATCACATCTGCTGGCCCTGGGACCTTGACCCCTGGGCCGAGCTGAACAACGGCCGCACGCTGACGATCTACGACCTTGGCCGCTTGCCGCTGGGGCTGCGAACCGGAATCCAGAAGCATCTGATGGCCAACCGTTGGGGTCTGACCGTAGCCGGATCCACGGTACGGTATCGGCGGCGGGTGACGGTGTTTTCCCGGCTGAGCGGCCACAGCCGGTGCCTCGGCTGGGATGAGCGGTTCCTCTATATCGAGCAGTCGATGTGGCGGGGCGAGGAGTGCACCTCGCATGTGCTGATCCGGTCGGCCATTGTGACCAAGGCCGGGATCGTGCCGCCGGCCAGGTTGGCAGAGGCCGCCGGGGTGTCACCGGAAAGCCCGACCCTGCCCGATTGGGTGACCGCCTGGATCAAGGCCGAGGCGCTGCGGCCCTGGCCACCCTCGCGCTGACCAAGGGTAGGGTGCGCCACGGCGCACCGTCCGGCGGGCGGGGCAGGTGCGCTGTAGCGCACCCTACATTCGCACCTCTGCCTGGATCGTCTGCGAGCTCTGGCGCAGGGTAGGCTGCGCCACGGCGCACCGTTTACCCGCCACTTGCGCTGCCCCGCCTTGCGCCGTCCCATGTTTCCGGGTTCACTGCGCCAAAAGGAGAGCCGCGATGGTCACTGCACGGCAACGGATCTGGGGCTGGTACTTCTTCGACTGGGCGAGCCAGCCTTACAACACCCTCCTTCTGACCTTCGTCTTCGGCCCCTATTTCGCCGAGATCGCCCGTGGCCACTACATGGGCACCGGGATGGATGAAGAGGCCGCGAAGGCGGCGGCGCAGGTCTACTGGGCCTGGGGGCTGACCATCCGCGATTGCCGATGGTACCGGACGGCGGCTGGTCTGGGTCTGGCTCTTCTCCGCTTTCTACGTCACAGGCTCGGCGGGTCTATGGTACATCGCCCCCGGCGGGGGGGAGGGGATGCTGTTCTGGGCCGTTGCCCTCTTCGCGATCGGCTTCATCGGGATGGAGTTTGCGACGATCTTCACCAACTCGCTGATGCCGAGCCTGACGCAGGCCGACGATATCGGCGCAATCTCGGGGACCGGCTTTGCCTTTGGCTATCTTGGCGGGCTTCTGGCGCTGATCATCATGCTGCTTTTCTTCGCCGAAGGGGCCGACAGCGGGTTGACGCTGCTGGGCTGGGACCCCTTGTTCGGCCTTGACCCCGAAGCGCGCGAGGGGACGCGCTTTGTCGGCCCGTTCACCGCCCTCTGGTTCGCGGTTTTCATGATCCCGTTTTTCCTGTGGGTGCGGGAGCCGAAGACCGAAACCCGCCCGCTCCACTTCGGTCGCGCCATGGCCAGCCTGACGGAGCTGCTGCAATCGCTGCGGTTCAGGGGCAGCCTGTCGGCCTACCTCGCCTCATCCCTGTTCTACCGCGACGCGCTGAACGCGCTTTACGGGTTCGGCGGGCTTTATGCTTCGGGCGTGCTGGGGTGGTCGATCATCCAGATCGGGGTGTTCGGCATCGTCGGGGCGGTGACGGCGATGGTTGCGGCCTTCATCGGCGGGCGGGCCGACCGCGCCTTCGGGCCAAGGCCGGTGATCGCCTGGTCGATCGTGGTCCTGATCCTGGTCTGCCTGGTGATCGTCGGGATGACGCGGGAAAGCGTCTGGGGGCTGGCGCTTGACCCGGCCTCCAGCCGGCCGGACCAGATCTTCTTTGCCTGCGGGGCGCTGATCGGCGCGGCGGGCGGCACGCTGCAAGCGGCCAGCCGCACGATGATGGTGCGCCACACCACCCCCGACCGCGCGACCGAGGCGTTTGGCCTGTTTGCCCTCTCTGGCAAGGTGGCAAGCTTCATGTCCCCGGCGCTGATCGCGCTTGCCACCACGGTCACGGGGTCGCAGCGTCTTGGCATCGCGCCCCTGATCGTGATTTTCCTGATCGGCCTGTGCCTGCTAGCCTTCGTCAAACCAAGGGGAGAGCTTGTCGCGTGATGCTGACCCGAATCCTTCTTCTGTCGCTGCTGCTTTCCGCTCCGGCCGGGGCCGAAGACCTGGCCAACCAGCTGTTCGGGGCCAAATCTGCCCCCTCGTCGCAAGAGCCGATGCCTGTCGGCAGCTACGCCAGGGGCTGCGCCGCCGGGCTTGTCGAACTGCCCCAGACTGGGTCGACCTGGCAGGCGATGCGGCTGTCGCGCGGGCGGAACTTCGGCCAACCGGTGATGATCGATTTCCTGAAAGAGCTGTCCGCCACCGCCCGCGGCATCGGTTTCGGCAAGGGGCTTTACATCGGCGACATCAGCCAGCCGCGCGGCGGGCCGATGATCTCGGGTCACGCCAGCCACCAGATCGGGCTGGATGCCGACATCTGGATGCTGCCGCCCCGCAGCCTGTCGCTCAGCGAGGCGGAGCGTGAGGCGATCTCCTCCATTCCGGTGCGGTCGGCTGACCAACGCTCGGTCACCGAAAACTGGACCAAGGTCCACCGTGAGCTGCTGAAGGCCGCAGCCCTGGACCCGCGCGTGGACCGGATCTTCGTGGCGGCGGCGGTCAAGATCGAGATGTGCAGGACCGCGAAGAACAAGGACAAGAAGTGGCTGCAGAAGATCCGCCCGGCGGCGGGGCATGACACCCATTTCCATGTCCGGCTGAAATGCCCCAAGGGCGCGCGCCTCTGCGAGACGCAGACGCCGACGGTGGCGGAGCTATCAGACAACGGCGACGGCTGCGATGACACGCTGATGTGGTGGGTGACCGACTACCTTGACCCGCCCAAATCCGACGGCAAGACGCCGAAGGATGAAGATACGCCAAGGAAGAAGGGCGCGCGTGAGTTGACCCTCGCCGATCTGCCGAGGCAATGCCAGGACGTGCTGGCGGCAGAGTGACTTGGTAGACTGGCTTGACAGTCAGGCCAGAGGGCCGTACGCCGCCCCCGCCCGGATCCCGCCTTGGATTGTCGGGCCAAGTCTCCGCCACCTTGTGAAAACGGAAACCCTCATGCGCAAGCTTCTGCCCGGCATCCTTGCCATGGCGGCGATTGTCGTCGCGTCGAACATCCTCGTCCTCCATCCCCTTGGCGCCTACCTCACCTGGGGCGCGCTGACCTATCCCCTGGCATTTCTGGTCACCGATCTGACCAACCGGCTACAGGGTGCCGCCGCCGCACGCCGGGTGGTGCTGGCCGGTTTTGCGACCGGGATTGTCTGTTCCCTGATCCTTGGCGCGGTCAGCCCCTTGGTAACCTTTCGCGTCGCGCTGGGGTCCGGCCTTGCGTTTCTGGTGGCGCAACTTCTGGACGTGGCGGTCTTCAACCGGCTGCGCGCGGGGGTGTGGTGGCGCGCACCCTTGGTGTCAACTCTGGTCTCCTCGACCGTCGACACTTTGATCTTTTTCACCGTCGCCTTTTCAACCGCGCTGATGCTGCTGGAACCATCGAACGATGTCTCCTGGGCCGCGACGCCTGGCCCGATCCTGGGTCTTGGACCCGAGGCGCCGTTCTGGGTTTCGCTGGCCATTGCCGACTGGCTGGTCAAGCTCATGCTGGCTTTGGTGGCACTTCTGCCCTTCCGCCTGATTGTTGCGCGACTAATCGCAAAGGTAGCGTAATTTGGTTTGACAAACACAAAATCTGTGGCAACCTTGGGACATCGGCAACATTTTGAAAGGAGGTGATCCAGTGTCTAGAGTGATATTGGAGAGAGGTGTCGGGACAGTCGGAGGGGGAATTTTCTGAAGGCAGCCCTTCAGTTTATTCAACACCGATTGGATTTGGATGCCCTAACTGGCCCATCTCCTTAGATCTCGGAAAGGGTTGCCCCAGCGGCAACCCTTTCTCTTTGCGCGGGCCTCCCAGTCTAAAACCTCCCAGTCTAAAATTTTTCGCCGAAAAATTTTAGACTCCCCCCGGTTGAGTTTGAAGTGTCGGATCATGCT
>NCDS01000182.1:0-4893 GCA_002280315.1 Rhodobacterales bacterium 32-66-7
CAGCACGATCCCGTCGCCGGACCAGAAGGTCGCATGGTCGGGCGCGTGGCCGTGGCCGAACCGCACCGTCCAGTCACGCCCGGCCATGGTCACGTGCCCGCCCTCGACCAGGCGGGTAAAGCCGGGCGGCATTGGTTCCACCACATCGGCAAAGTTGAAGGGCCGCTCGGTCGCGCGCTGGGCAAGGTCGCCCTCGGACAGCCCGGCGCGGCGGTAGTAGGTCAGCGCGGCCTCGGTCGGGCGGTCCTGCACGTCAAGCGTCAGCATCCGGGCGAACAGCCAACTGGTGCGGGTCGCCAGAAGCTCGGCCCCGCGGGCCTGGAACCAGCCGGCAAGGCCGACGTGATCGGGATGGTGGTGCGTCAGGATCACCCGCGTCACCGGGCGACCCTGCAGCGGCCCGGCCAGAACCCGCTCCCAGATCGCCTTGCTCCGGCGGGAGGCGACGCCGGTGTCGATGATCGTCCACCCCGCCCCATCGTCCAGCGCATAGATGTTCACATGGTCAAGCGCCATCGGCAGCGGCAGGCGGAGCCAAAGGATACCGTCCTGCATCTCGACCACCTCCCCCTCGGCCGGGGGGGAGGCAAAGGGGTGACGGATGGCCTCGCTCATCCGGCGAGCGCTTCCAGGGATACGTCGTAAAGACCTGCGGCCCCCGCGCTGCCTTGCGCCAGAAGCGCTGCGTGTTCCGGCAGGATGCGGCGGATCATCACCCGGGCGAGGGGTTCGCGCGCCGGGTCAGCCCCTGCCGCCGTCAGATGCGCGTCGGCCCCGAGCACCCGGGCAAAGGCGCGCAGATAGGGCACCGCCCCGGCGAAGCGGTCGTTGAGCGGCAGGGCCACCATCGCCTCGGTCGCGCTACGCAGCGTAGCCGCCGCCTGCCGCACCTCACCGGCAAGATCATGAAGCCCGGCGCGCGTTTCCTTGGCGCGCTGGGCAACCTCGTCGATCAACGCCAGCGCCGCCTCGCCGCCGTCCGCAAGCTTCCGTCCGACAAGGTCCATCGCCTGGATGCCGTTGGTGCCTTCGTAGATCGGGGTGATCCGCACATCGCGCAGGAACTGCGCGGCCCCGGTTTCTTCGACAAAGCCCATGCCGCCGAAGACCTGCACACCCTGATGCGCTACCTCGCAGCCGATATCGGTGCCATGGGCCTTGGCAATCGGGGTCAGAAGGGCGGCCCGCGCCTGCCACTCGGGCTTGCCGGTCGCGGTGGCCATGTCGATTGCCACGGCACAGGAAAGGGCGATGGCGCGGGCGGCAAACACCTCGGCCCGCATGGTGGCGAGCATCCGGCGCACATCGGCATGGTCCAGGATCGGGCCATGCGCCGCCAGCGGCGTCGCGCCCTGCTTCCGGTCGGTCGCATAGGCCAGCGCGTGTTGAAGTGCTGCTTCCGCCACGCCTACCCCCTGCAACCCGACCGAAAGCCGGGCGTTGTTCATCATCGTGAACATCGCCGCCATCCCCTTGTGCGGCGCGCCGACCAGCCAGCCGGTGGCCCCGTCGAATTGCATCACGCAGGTCGGGCTGCCGTGGATGCCCAGCTTATGCTCCAGACTGACGACCTTCAGCGTGTTCCTGACCCCCGGGTTGCCTTTGTCGTCGGGCAGGAATTTGGGCACCATGAACAGGCTGATGCCCTTCGTCCCCTCGGCCGCGTCGGGCAGGCGGGCAAGGACCAGGTGGCAGACGTTCGACACAATGTCACTGTCGCCCCAGGTGATGTAGATCTTCTGCCCGGTCACCGCATAGCTGCCGTCGCCATTGGGTTCGGCCTTGCTGCGGAGCGCCCCAACATCGCTGCCCGCCTGCGGTTCGGTCAGGTTCATCGTGCCGGACCACTCGCCCGAGATCAGCTTCGGCAGATAAAGCGCCTTGATCGCGTCCGAGGCGTGATGCTCCAACGCTTCGATCTGGCCCTTGGTCAGGACCGGCTTGAGGTTGAGCGCCATGCAGGCGCCTGACATCATCTCATCCACCGCCATGGCAAGCCCGTTCGGCAGACCCAACCCGCCATACTCCGGACTGGCTGCCATCCCGACCCAGCCGCCCTCGGACAAAGCCCGATAGCCATCGGCATAACCAGGAGAGGCGATGACAACGCCGTTCTCCAGCCGGGCGGGATGGGTGTCACCGGCCCGGTTCAAGGGCGCGAGGATATCGGTCGCGACCCGGCCAGCCTCGGTCAGGATGGCGTCGACCAGTTCGGGGGTGGCCTCGGCAAAGCGGTCGGTGGCGGCAACCTGCGCGAAGTTGACGACATGGTCGAGGATGAACCGGATGTCGGTGACGGGGGCGCGGTAGGGCATGGGGCAATCCTTCGGGTGGGCTTCGGGTGGGCTTTGCAAGGCTTGGCAAAGCCGGGGGCCTGCCGTATTCAGCACAGCACCCAGTGCTACGCGTTTTGCGCAGCCCTTCAAGCGGTACGCAGCGTCAGACCGATGACCGTCACCCTTCCGCCGGACAGCCCCGGGATCGAGACTGCTGCAGGGCTGCTGCGGGCAGGCCAGCTTGTCGCCTTCCCGACCGAGACGGTTTACGGCCTTGGCGGTGACGCGCGGTCCGACGCTGCGGTGGCGGGGATCTATGCCGCGAAGGGCAGGCCGAGTTTCAATCCCCTGATCGTGCATCTGCCCGACCTTCTGGCGGTCGAGGGGCTGGCCGAGGTCGGGCCGAACGCCCGCTTGCTGGCAAGGGCGTTCTGGCCCGGCCCCCTGACGCTGGTGCTGCCGTTGCGCGCCGGGGTGGGGCTGTCGCCCTTGGTCACGGCGGGGTTAAAGACGGTTGCCGTTCGGGTCCCGGCGCATCCCCTGGCGCAGGCGCTTCTCCGCGCGTTCGCAGGGCCGGTGGCGGCCCCCTCGGCCAACCCGTCGGGCGGGGTCTCGCCCACCCGGGCCGACCATGTGCTGGCCGGTTTGGCGGGAAGGATCGCGGCGGTGCTGGATGGCGGCCCCTGCGCGGTAGGGCTGGAGTCGACCATCGTGCTGGCCGATCCCGAGCCGGTGGTCTTGCGCCCCGGCGGGGTGCCGGTCGAGGCGTTGGCGGCGCTTCTCGGCAGGCCCATTCGGCAGGACGCGGATGACGGCAGGCCGACGGCCCCCGGCCAGCTAGCCTCGCATTACGCGCCGGTCGCCGGGGTGCGGCTCAACGCGACCATGCCAGCCCCGGGCGAGGTTCTGGTCGGCTTCGGTGCGGTGCAGGGCGCGCTGACCCTGTCCGAGCGCGGCGATCTGGCGGAGGCTGCCACCCGCCTGTTCCAGACCCTGCGCGAGGCGGATGCACTTGCCGGCCCCGGCGGCACCATCGCCTTCGCCCCGATCCCCGACACCGGCCTTGGCCGCGCGATCAACGACCGGCTCCGCCGCGCGGCGGCACCCCGCGGCTAGACCGTTTCCGTCCCTCGCGGTCGGTCATCGCTGGGCCTGCCGAAGACGGCCCGCAAGGGCTGGATGAGCGGCTCTCTACCCGCGCGGCGGTTGCACCAGTCCGCGCTGGACTGCCGGGCGGGCGAGGAACCGGTCCAGATAGGCCGGCACGTGCTTGAGGTGATCCCACCCCGTGATATCCGCCGCCTTGTAGAAATCCCGCAAGGTGCGCAGCCACGGGCCGATCGCGATGTCGGCCAGCGAATACTCTCCCACGATCCAGTCCTTGTCCTGGAGCGCCCCGTCAAGCACCTTCAGCAACCGCTCCACTTCGGCCCGGAAGCGTTCTTTCGGGCGGGGATCGTCGATCTCTTTCCCGGCGAAATGGTGGAAATACCCCAACTGGCCGAACATCGGCCCAAGCCCGCCCATCTGGAACATGAGCCACTGCACGGTTTCCCAGCGCTTGGCCTCGGGGATCAGCTTGCCGGTCTTCTGGCCGAGATAGAGCAGGATCGCGCCGCTTTCGAACAGCGCGAGCGGCGCACCATTCGGCCCCTGCGGGTCGATGATCGCGGGGATCTTGTTGTTCGGGTTCAGGCTCAGAAACTCCGGGCTGGTCTGGTCGTTGGTGGCAAAGTCGACCAGATGCGCGTCGTAGGGCAGACCCATCTCTTCCAGCGCGATGGAGACCTTGACCCCGTTCGGCGTCGGCAGCGAATAAAGCTGGATCGCCGCCGGGTCGCGGGGGGGCCAGCGGTGGGTGATCGGGAAATCGGCAAGTTGCGACACTGGGCAGCTCCTTCGGTTGCTGACCCAAGGGTAGCGCAAATTTCCTGCACCGAAATCCAATTCCCTGTGCGATAGTCGCGCGGCAATTGTGCGCAGACGCAATCAGGCCGTCGCCGATCAACCGAAGATAACACCAGGACTCCAGACATGCTCAACGAATTCAAAGCCTTCATCGCGAAGGGCAATGTCGTCGACCTTGCCGTCGGCATCATCATCGGGGCGTCGTTCACCGCCATCGTCAACTCGCTGGTGGGCGACCTGATCAACCCCTTGATCGGCCTTGCGACCGGTGGGGTCGATTTCTCCAACCTCTTCATCGACCTGTCGGGCACCAACCCGGCTTCGCTTGCCGCCGCGCGGGAGGCTGGGGCGCCGGTCTTTGCCTATGGTGCGTTCATCACCGCCGTCATCAACTTTCTGATCATCGCCTGGGTGGTGTTCCTGCTGGTCAAGGCGGTCAACAAGCTGAAAGAGGCGACGCTGCGCAAGGAAGCGGCCGAGGTTGCTGCAGCCGGGCCCAGCGAAGTGGAGCTTCTGCAGGAAATCCTGCTGGCGCTGAAGAAGTGACGAAGGCAGGGCGGTCCGCAACGGTCGGATCGCCCGCCGTCATTGCGGGTCATTCCAGCCCGAACCCGGCCATCGCGCGAATCTCGGCGACCCTGCGGACGATCAGCGCGCCTTCGGCGGCCGAGGCTTTGGGCGGCGGCCCGCCCCGCAGATGGCCTGCAAA
>NCDS01000182.1:4918-9625 GCA_002280315.1 Rhodobacterales bacterium 32-66-7
GGCGCGCAGTTCGGCCAGCAGCGGCATGTCGGTGGCGATCGGCAGCCGCTCCTCCGGTCCGGTGCGGCGGCGCAAGACCACCGCCTCATCGTAACTGCCGCCGAACTGGGCCGAGCCTTCGGTCCCGATCACCACCACCGACCGGCGGCTGATCGGCTGGCAGCTTGAGATCTCGATCCCGACAATCGGGCCGTCCCCGTCCTGCAGGACCGCCGAAACCTCGCGGTTGCGGCCAAAGCTGGCGACGCCGCTGGCAAAGCGCAACGGCGGCAGGCTGCAAAGGATCTCATGCGCGATCGACAGATCATGCGGCAGAAGAACCCAGGCGGCGTCGACATCGTCGTGCTTGTTCTCCCAATCCACCCGCCAGCTTTGCACCTGCAGGATCCGGCCAAGATCGCCCGACTGCGCAAGGGCTGCCAGCTTCAGAACCCCGCCGTGGTAACGCCATTTCTCCATCACGAAGACCCGCTCGCCCGCCGCCCTGACGATGCGGTCGGCGGCTTCGAGATCGTTCGTCATCGGCTTTTCGACAAAGATCGGCCGACCGGTCGGGATCAGCGCCTCGACCACCTCGGCATGGGTGGAGGTGGGGGTGGCCACGACATAGCCATCCACCGGCGGCAGGCCTGCAAGGCCAAGGTGCGCTGTCTTTGCGCCAAGACCCAGGGCCGCGGCGCAGGACTCAGCGCTCAAGGTGGCGACCGAAACCTCCACCCCAAGCGAGAGGAGATCGCGCAGGATCAACCGACCCCAACCGCCGCAACCGACGAGGCCGATGTGCATCACGCACCCTCGCCAGCATTGCGCGCCCGGGCGGCAAGCCAGGCGCTGCGCATTTCGGCAGAGGTCAGCGTCGGGGCGGCATCGCGCGGCGACAGGATCGGTGCCTTGGTCGGCCAGTCCAGCCCCAGGGCCGGATCGTCGTAGCGGCAGCCAAGCTCTTCCTGCATGCTCCACCCGGTGCTGAGCCCGTAGAGATAGCTGGTCGGCCCTTCGAACCAGAAACCGTGACAGACGCCTGCCGGGATATAGACCGTGGCCGGGTCGTCGCCGGAAAGCGTCAGGAACCGGCTTTTCCGCGCCGCCGGATCATCGGGGCGCAGGTCATGCAGGCCAAGCAGCATCGTCCCCGACAGCACCAGAAGGTAATCGCAATGCCAGGGGTGCACATGCACCCCGCGCAGGACGTTGCCGTTGCTGTGGACGAGGTTCCATTGCTGAAACGGCCCCGAAGCTGTCCAGTCGGCGCGGTAGATCTCGGCCAGCATGCCGCGTGGGTCAGCGTGCTGCGTCAGGGACCGGACCAGAACCCCGTCCGGAAGATCATTACCCGGCATCGTACACTCGCGACAAAACCCATCCAGGCCTGAGAGTACCAGACCAGAAACAAAGCCGCATGTGTTTTCAGCCCGGCGGAGGGCAGCGTCGCCGAGAGCGTCCCCGTCCGGTCAGCCTATGGCCAAAGCCTCGGCCCCCGAGATCGTCGGCAGGCCAAGTGCCGTGCCCACCGCCGCGTAGGTCAGCTTGCCCGCGTGGACGTTCAGACCGGCCAAGAGGTGCTTGTCTTCGGCACAGGCGCGCTTCCAGCCCTTGTCGGCCAGCGCCAGCATGAAGGGCATCGTCGCGTTGCCCAGGGCGAGGGTCGAGGTCCGGGCCACCGCGCCGGGCATGTTGGCGACGCAGTAATGCATGATCCCGTCGACCGCGTAGATCGGGTCCTGATGGGTGGTGGCGCGCGACGTCTCAAAGCAGCCGCCCTGATCGATGGCGACATCGACCAGCGCCGCCCCGGGTTTCAGCTCGGCCAGTTGCGCGCGGCTGATCAGCTTGGGTGCCGCAGCCCCGGGGATCAGCACCGCGCCGATGATCATGTCGGCGTCGCGGGCGAGGGAGATCGTGTTCCCGGCGCTGGCATAGGCGTTCTTGAACTGGCCGCCGAACACATCGTCCAGATAGCGCAGCCGGTTGACCGACCGGTCGATCACCGTCACATCCGCGCCCATCCCGGCGGCGATGCGGGCGGCATGGGTGCCGACGACCCCGCCGCCGATGACCAGCACCTTGGCGGGCAAGACGCCGGGCACACCGCCCAGAAGGACCCCGCGCCCACCGTTCGCCTTCTGCAGCGTCCAGGCCCCGACCTGCGGGGCCAGACGACCCGCAACCTCGGACATCGGGGCGAGGAGGGGCAGACCGCCCCGGTCATCCGTCACCGTCTCATACGCGATGCAGGTCGCACCCGAGGCGAGCAGGTCATGCGTCTGCTCCGGATCGGGGGCGAGGTGCAGATAGGTGAACAGGACCTGGCCCTCGCGCAGGCGCTTGCGCTCCACCGGCTGGGGTTCCTTGACCTTGACGATCATGTCGGCCTTGGCGAACACCTCTTCCGCCGTCCCCACGATCATCGCCCCGGCGGCCTGATAGTCGGCGTCCGAAAAGCCCGCGCCGGTCCCGGCCATCGTCTCGACCAGGACGGTATGGCCATGCGCCACCGCCTCCCGCGCGGCATCGGGGGTCATGCCGACCCGGTATTCCTGCGGCTTGATCTCTTTCGGACACCCGATCTTCATCTTTGCGCTCCCTGCGGCATTATAATCGGGGGAGTATCCGGCGGAACCCTTGGCAATGCTTTGAATTCTTGGTGACGGTTGATCGGTTTGCCGGTAGATTCATGCGTGAAACCGGCCGTTCACCGAAGGATTTCCCGCAACCATGGAAATTGACGCGACAGATCGGCGGCTCCTGACCGTATTGCAGAAGGACGGGCGGATCACCAACGCCGACCTCTCCGAGGCGGTGAACCTGTCGCCGTCCGCCTGCCACCGCCGCGTCCAGCGGCTGGAGGATGAGGGGGTCATCGCCGGCTATGTCGCCCTTCTGGACGCGCGCAAGATGGGCCGGATGGCCACGGTCTTTGTCGAGATCACGCTGCAAAGCCAGGCCGAGGATCTTCTGGACGCGTTCGAGCGGGCCGTGGCCCGGGTGCCCGACCTTCTGGAATGCCACCTGATGGCCGGGACGGCGGATTATCTTCTGAAGATCATGGCCGAGGATACCGAGGATTTCGCCCGCATCCACCGCCAGCATCTAAGCCGCCTGCCCGGCGTGCGGCAGATGCAGTCGTCCTTTGCCCTGCGCACGGTGGTCAGGACGACGGCACTGGCGGTCTAGGCGTTGCATCTGGATCGACGCCCCCCCCACCCCCGACCCCCTCCCCACGAGGGGGAGGGAAGGCTCCAGCGGCATTTATGGTCTGAATCTGCTGCCTCGGACGGTGTCCCGACAGTCCCTCAAGCAGGCCTCCACGCGGCACTGCGCGCTTCCCTCCCCCCTTGTGGGGGAGGGAGAGGGTGGGGGGGCTTGGCGTAACGACGCCAGCTTCAAACCCGATAGTAGTCCCGATACCAGGCCACAAACGCCGCCACCCCCTCACGGACGCCGGTTTCGGGGCAGTATCCGGTCAGCCGCTGCAACAGGCTGCAATTGGCCCAGGTTTCCGGCACATCGCCCTTCTGCATCTCCATCAGGTTCTTCCGGACCGTCACGCCAAGCGCGCGCTCGATCTCTGCGATGAAGTCCAGAAGCGGCACGCGCTGGCTGTTGCCGATGTTGACCGTGCGGAACGGGGCGGCGGGGCTGAGGCTGTCGCCGGGCAGGATATCCTCGGCGCTGGCGGGCCGGACCGGCGGCGTGTCGATCAGAAGGCGGATGCCGCGCACAAGGTCGGTCACATAGGTGAAGTCGCGCGCCATCCGGCCGTGGTTGTAGACATCGATCGCCTCCCCCTCCAATGCGGCCTTCACGAACTTGAACAGCGCCATGTCGGGCCGCCCCCAGGGTCCGTAGACGGTGAAGAAGCGGAACATCGTGGTCGGGATCTGCCACAGATGCGCGTAGGAATGCGCCATCGCCTCATTGGCAAGCTTGGTTGCGGCATAAAGCGTCAGCGGATGCGCGGTGGCTTGCGTTTCGGTGAACGGCATCTCGGTGTTCGCGCCGTAGACCGAGGAGGTCGAGGCCATCAGAAGATGCGCCACCCCAAACTCGCGGGCGCATTCCATCACGTTGAAGGTGCCAAGGATATTCGCCTCGACATAGGCGCGGGGGGCGTCCAGCGAATAGCGCACCCCGGCCTGCGCGGCGAGGTGAATGATCACCTCCGGCCGTTCGCGCTGAACCAAGGCCTGCAGGCGCGGCATATCCTCCAGCATCCCCTCATCACAGGAAAAGCCGGGCGATTGCAGCAGGGCCTGATGCCGGGCGCGTTTCAGGGCGGGGTCGTAATAGGGCGTCATCCCGTCATAGCCTACGACGCGGAACCCTTCGGCCAGAAGAAGCCGGGCCAGGTGAAAGCCGATGAACCCGGCGGTTCCGGTGATCAGGACTGTGCGCATTCTGCCCCTCCTACGCTCCCCAAGCGGTTCCCAGCACGATCAGGCAATGTCAATGAAAAACCCCCGGCCGATGGGACGGGGGTTGATCGGTGGGCACCGTCTTGCAACGGCTACCCCAGTGTCGCTGACGTTTTAAAGACCGCCTTCGCGCTGAAGCTTCTTCCGGGCAAGTTTCCTTGCACGGCGGACCGCTTCGGCCTGTTCGCGTGCTTTCTTGACGGAGGGTTTCTCGAAATGCTGCTTGAGCTTCATTTCCCGAAACACCCCTTCGCGCTGAAGTTTCTTCTTCAGGGCACGGAGAGCCTGTTCG
>NCDS01000183.1:0-4879 GCA_002280315.1 Rhodobacterales bacterium 32-66-7
CAACCGGCTTTGGGGCGGTGCTGGCCACGACCGGCTCACCGGGGCTGCGGGCAACGACACGCTTTACGGCGGCGAGGGCAATGACACCCTGATCGGCGGGACGGGCGCGGACCAGTTCGTGTTTTCGGGCGGTCAGGATCTGATCACCGATTTTGCGAATGATCTTGATGAGGTGATGCTCGACCGCAGTCTCTGGGACGGTGCGCCGCCGGATATTGCGACCCTCCTTGCCGGGGCGATACGGACCGCTACCGGCATGGCCCTCCTGTTTCCCGACGGAGACCGGCTGGACATTTCAGGCATTTTCACCCCAACACTGCTGGCAGACGACATCGTGTTTTTCTGAGTGAGCAGACCCAGGGGGCTGAAATGGCAATGAAGGTTCTGGTGACCGGCGGCGCGGGGTATATCGGCGCGCATGCCTGCAAGGCGCTGGCGCGCGCCGGTTTCGTGCCGGTGTGTTTCGACAACCTGTCCACCGGCTGGGCAGAGGCGGTGAGATGGGGTCCCCTGGTCAAGGGCGACCTGATGGACCGGTCCAGCATCGACGCGGCGCTGGCGGCCCATCAGCCGGTGGCGGTCATGCATTTCGCGGCGCTGTCCCTGGTGGGCGAGTCGGTGACCAACCCGGGACGATACTGGCGCGAGAATGTCGGCGGGGCGTTGAACCTGTTGGAGGCTTGCGCGGCGGCAGGGGTCAGGCAGTTCGTCTTCTCATCCACCTGTGCGACCTACGGTGATCAGGACGGGGTGCTGCTGACCGAGGACACGCCGCAGCATCCGATCAACGCTTATGGCGGCTCCAAACTGGCGATTGAACAAATGCTGCGTGATTTCGGTGCCGCATACGGGATTTCGCATGTCATCTTCAGGTATTTCAACGTTGCGGGTGCCGACCCCGAGGGTGACATCGGTGAACAGCATCTGCCGGAGACCCATCTCATTCCCTTGATGCTGGACGCCGTGGCGGGACGGCGGCCGGCGCTTACCGTCTATGGCACGGATTACCCGACCCGGGACGGGACCTGCCTGCGGGATTATGTCCATGTCGCTGACCTCGCGGCGGCGCATGTGCTTGGCTTGCGCTGGCTTCTGGACGGACGCGGCAACCGGGTGTTCTGCCTTGGCACCGGACGCGGATTCTCCGTGCATGAGGTGATCGAGGCCGCGCGCGCCGTCACCAACCGCGAGGTGCCCGTCTTGATTGGCGAACGGCGACCGGGGGATGCGGCGGCGCTCGTCTCGTCGTCGACCCGGGCGCAGGCCGAACTCGGCTGGGAGGCTGGGCGGTCCTCGCTTCGGCACATGATCGCGGACGCCTGGGCCTGGTCACAACGCCCTGGCTTCAAGGCATGATGCGCAGGCTTTCAATCCGCTCCGGGACGGAATTGATACTGCGGTTGGCCGGGCTGCCCCAGGACATTTCAAACATCCCAGCCGGTCGGAGTAGGGCGTAGCAGTTCGCCTGAGCCGGTATCCAGCCAACCGTCGCGGATCGGCAGGCGCCGCTCGGCACCCCAGTCGCCGGTGATGGTCAAGGCGTCGCCGTCCAGCATCACCCCTGCCACCCTTTGCCCGGTCGGCCAGTGGCAGGCGCCGATCACATGGCGCATCTCGACCAGGCCGGTCGGGTTCAGATGGATCAGCGCGGGTTGACCCGCAGCGGTCAGGGGGTCCGGAGCCTCGGCCGCGGAAAGACCCAGGACGGGCAGAGCCGCCCCATCCTCTACCCCCAGGCACCCCCGGTGACGGCTGCTCCAGGGTGCATGGTCGCGCCCGCCGTTCGAATGCCAGAGCATCGTCATCGGCAAAGCGCGAGGGTTCTTCAGGCACAGGATCACGTCGGCTTCGACCGGGCGGACCACGGCGGTCCAGCCGAGGGGCGAGGCCGGATCCTCGACCCCGCTGACGAAATCCTCATGCGCTTCGCCCCAGGGATACTGGTGCAGGTTCACGCTGCGACCGCCTGCGCCCGGAAACTCGGCCGGGTCTTCGGTGCGGCGGGGATAGGCAAGGCAGGAGCGGCCACGCTCCGTTTCAAGCGGGGCGGCCGGGGTCTCCCACCAGCGTTTGCGCGAAAAGGACAGCTTCGCGCCGTTCGGCACCGCCAGCATGGCATGGTTCGAGGCGGGCAAGGCACCATTGCCGCCGATGAAAAGGTGGCGCTGGTAGAGGAAGGGGTGGTCGTCCTGAACCGACAGCTCCTTGATGACGCTCGCGCCCTGAACCGCGCCCTCCAGCACCGCGCGCAACGTGCCGTCGGGCGAGGGCAGAACGCGCCAGAGCCCGTTTGCCGTCGGGCCATGCAGTCCGGCCAGGCCAAGGTCGCTGTCCGGTCCCATCGGGGCTGCCAGAAAGTCGCCGCCAAGCCAGCGCTGGTGCGGCGGGGCGTCGGCGGGCACCTCATCCTCGGCCCAAGGGGCGCGGTGGAAGGGGGTTATCAGCCGACCTTCATCCGTTATGGCAAGATCGGTCACCGCTCCGCCACGCGGCGAAAAGCCGAAGCGGATGGCGCGGGCGCTGACGTCGTGCGGCATGGCGTCGTCCTTTCCGGGCGGGCTTCTGCCAAGCGAAGCGGCAGAGGAACTGGCATGTCAGTTGGCTTGGGCGTAGGATAGCGCGAAACGTCCAAAGGAGGAACGCTATGGGCAGGCTTGACGGCAAGACCGTGCTGGTGACAGCGGCGGGGCAGGGGATCGGGCGGGCCTCGGCGCTTGCCATGGCGCGCGAAGGGGCGGCGGTGATCGCGACCGATGTGAACGAAGCCGCGCTGGCGACGCTTGAAGGCGTCACGACCCGGGTCCTGAACGTGCGCGACCCCAAGGCGATTGCCGCGACCTTTGCGGACACCGGTACGCCCGACGTGCTGTTCAATTGCGCCGGGTTCGTCGCGAATGGTTCGATCATGGAATGTGATGAGGACAGCTGGGCCATGAGCCTTGACCTGAACCTGACCGCAATGTTCCGGATGTGCAAGTCGGTGCTTCCGGGCATGCTGGCGCGCGGGCAGGGCAACATCATCAACATGGCCTCGGCGGTGGGGTCGATCATCGCGGCGCCGAACCGCTTTGTCTATGGCGTGACCAAGGCCGGGGTGATCGGCCTGACCAAGGCCATCGCGGCGGATTTCGTGACCAAGGGCATCCGCTGCAACGCGATCTGCCCCGGCACCGTGGACAGCCCGTCGCTCCATGAACGCCTGCATGCGACCGGCGATTACGAGGCGGCGAAGAAGGCGTTCATTGCACGCCAGCCGATGGGCCGGATGGCCACCGCCGAAGAGATTGCGGCGCTGGTGGTCTACCTCGCCTCGGACGAATCGGCGTTCACGACCGGGGTGCCGCATGTGATCGACGGGGGCTGGTCGAACGTCTGACCGCCGGTCAGCGAAGACCGACCGAAGGGGAGGGATGAGCGGCCCGCCCGAAGCCGCGCAAACGGGATCACCGTCACGGTCATCGCGGCGGTCTCGAACCCGACAGCGACAATGCCGGGCGCGAGCAGCCCCGGTCAAAGGTGGCCAACGTCCCGAACAGAAACGCCGCCCCCGCCCCAGGTGCGAACTGTCATGCCGGTGCCAACGTTTTGTGCGCTGCTGCGCCTTGCGCTCTTGACGGAAAGTGGCCTCTGGCAGAAGGCGGGGCCGGATCTGCCCCGGCGATGCCTCCGACGTACTGGAGGAAAGAGGGCCGGCGAAACGGCAACGAAGGACACGAAGAATGATGCGCAGGGGGCTGAGATGCATCTGGTGAACCGCACCTTTGACGAAATGCAACCCGGCGAGGCGGCCGAGATCCGGCGGTTGATCACCAATGACGACCTTTATGTCTTTGCCGTCGCCTCGGGCAATTCGAACCCGATGCATCTGACCGACAGTGATCTGGACGGCAACGGCGCGGTGGAGCGGGTGGCGCCGGGGATGTTCGTCGCCTCGCTGATCTCGGCGGTGCTGGGCACACAGCTGCCGGGGCCGGGCACGCTTTACCGCCGCCAGACCCTTGATTTCCACGCCCGCGTCCATGCGGGGGAAGAGGTCGTGACCCGGGCCGAGGTGCTGTCGAAGGCCGCTGGCCTGGTGCGGCTGAAGACCGAAGTGCGCCGGGTCAGCGATGGCGGGCTGGTCCTGTCGGGTGAGGCGGAAGTGCTGGCCCCGACCGAAAAGTTCGATCGTGACAATGTGGAGGTGCCGGGCCTTCTCGTCCAGCGCCACCGCCATTTCGAGGCGATCCTGGCCCGGGTCAAACCCCTGCCCGCACTTCTGACGGCGGTCGTCTGCCCGGATGAGGCGAAATCCCTTGGCGGCGCGCTTCTGGCCGCAAGGGAAAGCATCATCGCGCCGATCCTTGTCGGGTCCGAACCTGCGATCCGCAAGGTGGCCACCGACATTGGGGCCGATCTGACCGATATTGAAATTGTGCATGTCGAGGGCGATCTCGCGGCAGCCGAGATGGCGTGCAGGCTGGTCCATGACGGCCGCGCGCATGCGATCATGAAGGGGCATCTCCACACCGATGACCTCTTGAAGCCGATGGTTGACAAGGCCATCGGCCTGCGGATCGGGCGGCGCTTCACCCATGTCTTCGTGATGGACGTGCCGGGCCAGCCCGAGCCCCTGTTCGTGACCGATGCCGCGATCAACATCGCCCCCGATCTTGCCACCAAGGTGGACATTTGCCAGAACGCCATCGACCTTGCGCTGTCGTTGGGCATGGACCCGCGCGTCGGGGTATTGTCGGCGGTGGAGACGGTGAACCCGGCGATCCAATCCTCCATCGATGCAGCACTTTTGTCCAAGATGGCCGACCGGGGCCAGATCAGGGGCGGTCAGGTCGAAGGGCCGCTGGCGATGGACAACGCGGTCGACATGGCGGCAGCCAAG
>NCDS01000183.1:4885-8628 GCA_002280315.1 Rhodobacterales bacterium 32-66-7
ACATCCTTGTCGTGCCGGGGATCGATGCGGGCAACATGCTGGCCAAGCAGCTTTCGTTTGTCAGTCATGCCGAGGGGGCGGGTCTGGTTCTGGGCGCGAAGGTGCCGGTGATCCTGAACTCACGCTCGGACAGCCCGGTATCGCGGCTTTCATCCTGCGCGGTGGCGGCAATCCATCATTTTGCCGGCCAGGGCGTGACGGGGCAGTCATGACCCGCGCGATTCTGACGCTGAACGCGGGGTCCTCCACGCTTAAGGTCGCACTCTTTCCCGAGGTGGGAGAGGTGCCTCTGGCCACTGGTCTGGTCGACCGGATCGGCCCCGAAGCGGTCCTGACGCTGGTCGACAGCCACAGGACGCCGATCCCGGCCCCGGGCGATCTGACCGACCATTCCGGCGCGATCGACGCGGTGATCGGCGGCTTTCGCGCCAGGTGGCCGGGGCTGGAGCTTCTGGCCATCGGCCACCGGGTGGTGCATGGCGGGGCCGACCGCAAGACCCCGGCCAAGGTCGACGCACCGCTTCTGGCCGCGCTCGAGGCCCTTGCCCCGTTCGCGCCGCTGCACCAGCCGCACAACCTGGCCGGTATCCGCGCGGCGATGGCGGCGTTTCCGGGCGTGCCGCAGGTCGCCTGTTTCGATACGGCGTTCCATCGCGACCAGCCCTTCGTGCGCGACACCTATGCGCTGCCCCGCGCGTTTCATGACGAAGGCGTGCGCCGCTACGGCTTTCACGGGCTGAGCTATGCCTTCATTGCGGGCGAACTTGCGCGGACCGCGCCGAAGCTGGCCGAAGGCCGGGTGGTGGTCGCGCATCTGGGCAGTGGGGCATCGATGTGCGCGATCTCCGGCGGCAGGTCGGTGGCATCGACCATGGGCTTTTCCGCGCTGGACGGGCTGCCGATGGGCACCCGCTCCGGCCAGATCGACCCCGGCGTGCTTTTGTACCTTATGCAACAAAAGAACATGTCTGCGACCGAGATCAGCGATCTTCTTTATAAGAAATCAGGCCTTCTTGGTCTTTCCGGACTATCGAACGACATGCGCAGGCTGGAGGCTGCCGGCACGCCCGAGGCGGCGGCGGCCATCGACCATTTCGTCTATCGGTGCCAGCGGGAAATCGGTTCGCTGGCCGCGGCGATGGCGGGGATCGACGCGCTGGTCTTCACGGGTGGGATCGGCGAAAACGCGCGTCAGGTCCGCTTGGCCATCTGCGACCGACTGGCCTGGATGGGCATCGAGGTCGATCCCGCCCGCAACGCTGCGAACGAAAGACTGATCTCGCCGGACGGGGCGCGGACGCAGGTGCTGGTCATCCCGACGAACGAAGAGCTGGTCATTGCCCGCGCCGCCGCTGCCATCGCGCGCCGCGACCGGTGATCCTGAGATGAAAAGCGGGATGCACAAGTTTCGGACCGACGACGGCGTGACCCTCGCCTACCGGCTGGAGGGGACCGGCCTGCCGCTGCTGGCGCTTGCCGGTCTGACGCGTGACGGGCGGGATTTCGACTATCTGGCCCCGAACCTGCCCGCCGATACCATGCTGATCCGGCTGGACAGCCGGGGGCGCGGCGGGTCGGACTGGGCGCCGCACGCGACCTATTCGGTGGGGCAAGAGGTGCTGGATGCGCTTGCCCTGCTCGATCATCTGGGGATCGGGCGGGCGGCCATCCTTGGGTCGTCGCGCGGTGGGCTTCTGGGGCTGGTCATCGCCGCGACGGCACGGCACCGGCTGCTTGGCCTTTGCCTTAACGATGTCGGGCCGGTCCTGGAACGCGAGGGGCTGCTGCGGATCGGCAGTCAGATCGGCGTGGAACCGTCGGTGCCGACCCTGGCCGATCTGGCCGAACAATTGCCCCTGGCGATGCCCGGCTTTCAAGCGGTGCCCAAGCTGCGCTGGCACGAGGAAGCCGCTCGCCATTACGTGCAACACGCGGGTCGGGTCGGGCTGACCTACGACCCCGCGCTGCGCCAGTCGTTCGAGGCTGCGATGGCCGCGCCCTTGCCCGAGCTTTGGCCGCTCTTCGATGCCTGCGCCGGTCTGCCCCTGGCGCTGATCCGGGGCGCGGCCTCTGACGTGCTGTCGCGCGCAACCGCCGAGGAGATGCGCCGCCGTCGCCCCGACCTTGCCTTCGCCGAGATTGCGGATCGTGGCCATATCCCGTTTCTCGACGAACCTGCGGCGGTCGACCTTGTCCACCGCTGGCTGGAGCTTGTACGCGCTGAGCGCGATGCGGCGGGATAGCGCCGGGCGGCGGGGTCTGGTGGCGTCAATGCCGACGCCTGCGGGAAAAGCGACACTCAAATCTGGCCTCGCCCCCCGGAACGTCGTATAGCGCCGGAAATGCCCGCGCAGGTCCCGTCGTTGTCGATGCCTCTCATCTCATCCGTTGCCCGGTCGCAGGACGGTTTGCCGCGTCTTTCGGTGGTGGTACCCATGCGCAACGAGGCGGGGGCGATTGCCGCCTTGGTCCACGACATTTTCGCAGCCCTCGCAGCGGTGGAGTTCGAACTGCTTCTGGTCGACGACGGATCGACCGACGCCACGCGCGAGGTTTGCCGTGCGCTTGCAGCACGGGATGCCCGGATCCGGGTCCTGGGCCATCCGGTTTCGGCGGGGCAGTCGGCCGCCCTTCATTCCGGGGTGCTGGCGGCCCGGGCCTCGCTGGTGGCAACGCTGGACGGGGACGGCCAGAACCCGGCCGAGAACCTGCCGCGTCTGATCGCGCCCTTGATGCAGCCGGACGCCGAGGCCATCGGCCTCGTCGCGGGGCAAAGGGTGGGGCGCAAGGACACGCTTTCCAAACGCCTCGCCTCACGTTTTGCGAACTGGCTGCGGAGTGCCATTTTGCGCGACGGAACGCGCGACACCGGCTGCGGGTTGAAGGCGTTCCGCCGCGATGCGTTTCTGGCGCTGCCCTACTTCAACCACATGCACCGCTATCTGCCCGCGCTCTTTGCCCGTGACGGCTGGGAGGTGCGGCTCGTCGATGTGACCCACGCGCCGCGCCAGTCGGGGCGGTCGAACTATGGCAACCTCGACCGGGCCTTGGCGGGCATCGTTGATCTCGCCGGTGTGGCCTGGCTGATCCACCGCCGCAAGCGGGCCCGTGCCGAAGTTGTTGCCGCCCTGGCCGAGGTCACGCCGACCCCGCCCAGTCTTGAAGCCACCGGAAGGAATCCCTGATGCGTGAGTTGTTGTGGTCTGCGCTGAACGTCGCAAGCTGGACCGAGTTCACCTGGGTCATGGTCGGCCTGACCGGGCAGTTGCTGTTCACCGCCCGGTTCCTGGTGCAGTGGTTCGCCTCGGAACGCGAGAAGCGGTCGGTCATTCCGGTCGCGTTCTGGTACTTCTCGCTTGTGGGGGGGATGGTGCTCTTTACCTATGCCTGGTGGCGCGGCGACCCGGTGTTCATCCTGGGCCAGTCGATGGGTCTGGTGATCTATCTGCGGAACCTGTGGCTGATCCACGCCGAACGGCTTCGCAACGCAGCCTCGGCACCGCACTGATCCGGGGCGGGCTAGGATGCCAGCGCCTGTCCCTGACGCGGATCGTCGCACCCGGCGCTGGCTGGCGCTGGTGGTGTTCGCACTCCTTACCTTTCTGCCCGCCTTTGCCAGCCTGCCGGTCACCGACCGGGATGAGGCGCGCTTTACCCAGGCCAGCCGCCAGATGGTTGAAAGCGGCGATCTGATCGACATCCGCTTTCAGGACGAGGCGCGCCACAAGAAGCCCATCGGCATC
>NCDS01000002.1 GCA_002280315.1 Rhodobacterales bacterium 32-66-7
AACGCCATTCATCCCGCTATTATGCCCCGGCTTCCCAGCCATGCCAACAGGGGCAGAAGCGGGAGTCCCAGAATGGTGAAGTGGTCCCCCTCCAGCGAGGCAAAGAGCCGCACCCCCTCTTCCTCGATCTTGTAGCCACCGACCGAATGACGGACGCTGTCCCAGTTTCGGGCCAGGTAGTCGTCAAGATAGGCATCCGAGATCGGACGCATCGTCAGCCGCGCCTCACCGATGTGGCGCCAGACCGGCCGCCCGTCTTCATAAGCCACCACCGCCGACAACAGGCGGTGCGACCGGCCGCGCAGGCGGCACAACTGGTCGCGCGCCTCGGCCAGGGTGGCGGGCTTGGCCAGGATCTCGCCACCCACCTCCAGAATCTGGTCGCAGCCAAGCACCAAGGCATCAGGCCGCTTGTCCGAGATCTTGCGCGCCTTCATCTCGGCCAGGTGGTCGGCAATGTCGCGCGCGCTGGTGCCGTCAGCCACAAGCGCATCCCGCGCCGCCACCTCATCCACCCGGGCGGGCATGGCTTCAACCGCAATCCCCGCCGCGCGCAGCAGCTGAAGCCGGATCGCCGAACCGGAGGCCAAAAGGATCGCCATCTGAACCCTGTGCATATCCATGGTTTGTTCCAGCCTGACCCGAGGACGAGACCGGACGGACAGCGCAAGACTGCCGTTCTCAGCCCGCCCCGCGCCGTTCTGACGAGACATATCCCGCTGTGCACAGGCTTGTCACGCAGCTATGCACAAGTGGTTGTCCCATGCTGAGGTGACAGGTTCTGGATTCCAAGGGCTGCGAGCAATACAGTGTCAAACCATTGACCATAAAAGACATTCAGAGATATTCATCCCTTTGTCCCGGATCGCTCACACCCTGTCCCCAGAGATGCCCCTGTGGGGCAATCCGGGCATAACCTGATCAATCCTGTTTCGCACAGCCCCTACATCATCAACATTTCTTCTATAAATCTTCTTCAAAGGAGGTAAGAAGCCTGACGATGACAGACGAACGGCGGGGATGATCATGGGTTGGCTTTCGGATTGGTATCTGGTGACGAAGTCGCTCCACGTGATCGCGGTGATCGCCTGGATGGCGGGGCTGTTCTACCTGCCCCGGCTTTACGTCTACCATGCCGAACAGGTGCAGGCCGGCAGCCGCACCGACCAGATGTTCCAGACGATGGAGCGGCGGTTGCTGAAAGCCATCATGAACCCCTCGATGATCGCGACCTGGCTGTTCGGGCTGATGCTGGTCATGACCCCCGGGATCGTCGACTGGTCGATGGTCTGGCCATGGGCCAAGGCGGCGGCGGTGCTGGGGATGACCGGGTTCCACGGCTGGCTTGCGGTCCGGCGCAAGGACTTTGCCAATGGCACCAACCGCAGAAGCGGGTGGCACTACCGGCTGATGAACGAGGTCCCGACCGTGCTTCTGGTCGTGATCGTGTTTGCCGTCATCGTGAAATGGTAGGCTTCGTGAAGTAGCAGGCATCTTCCTGCCCGTCGTGCGGCGAAGATTGACTCGGCCCGCCGCGTCGGTGTAAGGCGCTGTCAGCACGGCCGTTCGGCCCCTGCGTTTCCCAGACCCGTACTGCGATGATCCGCCCATGGCTGGCCGATCCGCCCAAGGCATTTCCCCCAAGGACCCGCGATGAACGTTGATCGTTTGAACCTTTCCGACCTCAAGGCCAAGACCCCGGCCGACCTTCTGGCCATGGCCGAGGAGTGGGAGATCGAGAACGCCCCCAGCATGCGCAAGGGCGAGATGATGTTCTCGCTTCTGAAAGAGCATGCCGAGGAAGGCTGGGAAATCGGCGGCGATGGCGTGCTGGAAGTGTTGCAGGACGGCTTCGGGTTCCTCCGCTCACCGTCCGCGAACTATCTGCCGGGGCCGGATGACATCTACGTCTCGCCCGACATCCTGCGGCAGTTCAGCCTGCGGACCGGTGATACGATCGAAGGCGTGATCGCCGCCCCGAAGGAGAACGAGAAGTATTTCTGCATGACCAAGGTCACGCGGATCAACTTCGACGATCCGGAAAAGGCGCGCCACAAGGTGCATTTCGACAACCTGACGCCGCTTTACCCCGATGAGCGCTTCAAGATGGAGGTTGAGGATCCGACGATCAAGGATCGCTCCGCCCGGATCATCGACCTGGTGGCCCCCTTGGGCAAAGGCCAGCGCGGGCTGATCGTGGCACCGCCGCGCACCGGCAAGACGGTTCTTCTGCAGAACATCGCGCATTCCATCGCGACCAATCATCCGGAGTGTTATCTGATCGTCCTTCTGATCGACGAGCGCCCGGAGGAAGTCACCGACATGCAACGTTCGGTGAAGGGAGAGGTTGTGTCCTCAACCTTCGACGAACCGGCGACGCGGCATGTGGCGGTGGCCGAGATGGTGATCGAAAAGGCCAAACGCCTGGTCGAACACAAGCGGGATGTGGTGATCCTTCTGGACTCGATTACCCGTCTGGGGCGGGCGTTCAACACTGTGGTGCCGTCCTCGGGCAAGGTGCTGACCGGTGGTGTGGACGCGAACGCCCTGCAGCGGCCGAAGCGCTTCTTCGGTGCCGCCCGGAACATCGAGGAGGGCGGGTCCCTGACCATCATCGCCACCGCGCTGATCGACACCGGCAGCCGGATGGACGAGGTGATCTTCGAGGAATTCAAAGGCACCGGTAACAGCGAAATCGTGCTTGACCGCAAGGTCGCCGACAAGCGCGTGTTCCCGGCGATGGACATCCTCAAATCCGGCACGCGGAAAGAGGATCTGCTGGTCGACAAGACCGATCTGCAGAAGACCTATGTCCTCCGCCGGATCCTCAATCCGATGGGCACTACCGATGCGATCGAGTTCCTGATCGGCAAGCTGAAGCAGACCAAGTCGAACAGCGATTTCTTCGATTCGATGAACAGCTGACGCTTCGTCAGGGGTCTGGGTCAGGGTCGGGGTCAGGGGTCGGAATGGACACGATCTATGCCACCGCCACCGCGCGGGGCCGTGCCGGGGTGGCGATTGTCCGGGTGTCGGGGCCGGCGGCCTTTGACGCAGCCCTGGCGCTTTGCCCGAACCTGCCACCGCACCGGGTGGCGGCGGTAAGGCGGCTGACCTGGCACGGCGAGCTTCTGGATCAGGCTCTCGTCCTGACCTTTGCCGAAAACGCGAGCTTCACCGGCGAAGCGGTGGTGGAGTTTCATCTTCACGGCGGTCCGGCGGTCGTCAGTGCCGTCCTCTGCGCGCTGGCGGTGCAACCCGGTCTCCGCCTTGCCGAAGCCGGGGAGTTCACCCGCCGCGCCCTGGAGAACGGCGTTCTTGACCTGACGCAGGTCGAAGGCCTCGCCGATCTGATCGACGCCGAGACGGAGGCGCAGCGTCGTCAGGCGGTACGTGTCCTTTCTGGCGCGGTGGGGACCAAGGTCGATGGCTGGCGTCACGACCTGATCCGCGCCGGGGCGTTGCTGGAGGCGACCATCGACTTCGCTGATGAGGACGTGCCGGTCGATGTCTCGCCTGAAGTGCTGGGGCTGATCGACAGGTTGATGACCGATCTCGGGCGCGAGGCTGCGGGGGTTGCTGCCGCCGAACGGATCCGCGACGGGTTCGAGGTTGCGATTGTCGGTCCGCCCAATGCCGGGAAATCGACGCTGCTGAACTATCTGGCGGGGCGTGAGGCGGCGATCACGTCAGACATTCCCGGCACGACCCGCGATGTGATCGAAGTGCGGCTGGAAATTGCCGGTCTGCCGGTGACCTTCCTCGATACCGCCGGCCTGCGCGACACCGATGACCCGCTGGAGCGTATCGGCATCGAACGCGCCGTGGCCCGGGCGAAAGCCGCCGATCTGCGGGTGTTTCTGGTCGATGGCGAACCGGTGCCCGGTCTGTCGCCCGGCCTTGAGGACATCTTCACCCTCGCAAAATCGGATCTGAACTCCAAGCGGGTTGGGCACGCCATCTCGGGCCTGACCGGTGAGGGAGTTGCGCTCCTGGTTAAGCTTATCGGCGAAACCTTGCAGGGGCGCGTCGCCTCGGCGGGGACGCTGGTGCGCGAAAGGCATCGGCTGGCGGTCACGACTGCCATCGCCGCTCTGGCCGAAGCGCGGGCAGAAGTGGTAAGACCCGACTCGCGGGTTGAACTGGCGGCCGAACATCTGCGGCGGGCGGTTCGGGCGCTGGATGCGCTGATCGGGCGGGTGGATGTCGACGACCTCCTCGGTGAGATTTTCGCAAGCTTCTGCATCGGCAAGTAAGGTTTGTTCCACGTGAAACACTACGATGTCATCGTGATTGGCGGCGGTCATGCCGGAACCGAGGCTGCAGCCGCCGCCGCGCGGATGGGCGCTGCGGCGGCACTGGTGACGCTGCGGGCCGAGGCGATTGGCGCGATGTCCTGCAACCCGGCGATTGGTGGGCTTGGCAAGGGCCATCTGGTCCGCGAGATCGACGCGCTGGATGGCGTTATGGCGCGGATGGCGGACCGGGCGGGGATCCAGTTTCGCCTGCTCAATCGCCGCAAAGGCCCAGCGGTTCAGGGCCCCAGGGCGCAAATCGACCGCCGCCTCTATCGTGAGGCGGTGCAGGCCGAGCTTTCCCGCCAGCCGGGCCTGACCATCCTCGAGGGTGAGGTTACCAGCCTGCGGGTTGAGGGTGGGGTGGCCAAAGGCGTCACGCTCGCCTCCGGCCAGGATCTGTCGGCGGGCAGCGTTGTGCTGACGGCTGGCACGTTCCTGAACGGCGTTATCCATATCGGCGACCAGCGGATGCGCGGCGGGCGGATGGGCGATGCGCCATCCTCCGCGCTGGCGGCGCAACTGGCGGAGCTTGCGCTACCGGTCGGGCGGCTGAAAACCGGGACGCCGCCGCGGCTCGATGGGCGGACGATTGACTGGGCACGGCTGGAAAGCCAGCCGGGCGATGATGATCCGACGATGTTTTCCTTTCTGAACCAGAAGCCCGAGGCGCGGCAGATCGCTTGCGGGATCACCCATACCTCCGAAACGACACACCAGATCGTCCGCGACAACCTGGCGAAATCGGCGATGTATGGCGGTCATATCGAGGGCGTCGGCCCGCGCTACTGCCCCTCGATCGAGGACAAGGTGGTGCGGTTTGCCGACAAGACCTCGCACCAGGTGTTTCTGGAGCCTGAGGGGCTGGACGACCCGACGATCTACCCGAACGGCCTGTCCACTTCGCTGCCCGAAGCGGTGCAGGAGGCGTATATCCACACCATTCCAGGGCTGGAGCAGGCCGTGCTGCTGCAGCCCGGCTATGCCATCGAATACGACTACTTCGACCCGCGCGGCCTGCGCCAGACGTTGGAAGCCCGCGCAATGCCGGGGCTTTACTTCGCCGGTCAGATCAACGGCACCACCGGGTATGAAGAGGCCGCCGCGCAGGGCCTGGTCGCCGGTCTGAACGCCGCCGTTTCGGCGCTGGGGGGTGATTCGGTGGAATTCAGCCGGACCGAAAGCTACATCGGGGTGATGATCGACGACCTCACCTCACGCGGGGTGACGGAGCCGTATCGGATGTTCACCTCCCGAGCGGAGTTTCGGCTGACCGTGCGCGCGGACAATGCCGACCACCGGCTGACGCCGATAGGGTTGGCCTGCGGTTGCATAAGCGAGTCGCGCCGAATCGCTTTCGAGGCGAAGCAGGCGAGCCTGGATGCCGGGCGCGAATCGCTGTCTGCCACGATGCTTTCCCCGGCCGCTTTGGCTATGGCTGGCCTGAATGTCAGCCGCGACGGCGGCAAGCGGTCGGCCTATGACGCGTTGTCGTTGCCCGGGGCAGAGCTTTCGGCGCTGGTCGGGGCGATTGAGGCCTACAAGATGTTCGATCATCTGACGCTGCAACAGCTACAGATTGAGGCTACCTACAACCAGTACGCAGACCGCCAGGGGCGTGAGGTGGCGGAGCTTCGGCGGCAAGAGACCCAGCGGATCCCGACTGGCTTCGATTATGGCTCGATCTCTGGCCTGTCGAATGAGTTGAAGCAGAAGCTGTCGCAGCGGCAACCCGATTCGATGCTCCAGGCGTCGCGAATCGAGGGCGTGACTCCGGCGGCGATGCTGCTTTTGCTGGCGCATTTGCGGAAACCCTCTGAACGGCGGGTTGGATGATCGTGGAAGGGGAGCTCCGGATCGGCGGGCGGAGTGTTTCACGTGAAACACTCGCAGCGCTTGAGGTCTATGAGGGTCTCGTCCGCCGCTGGAACCCCGCGATCAACTTGATAAGCACGGCAAGTCTTGTGCATATCCGTAACCGGCATACCGTGGATAGTGTTCAGCTTATGTCGCTGTGCCCCGATGGGGCCACGCGCTGGGCTGATCTTGGCGCGGGCGGCGGGTTCCCTGGGCTGGTTATCGCCATTCTTGCGCGGAGGGATCATCCCGCCCTGCACGTCACGCTTGTCGAATCGGACGCGCGGAAGGCAACCTTTCTGCGACAGGCGGCCGCCGAGCTTGACCTGAAGGTGACCGTCGCGACGAATCGAATCGAATCACTTCCCCCGCTGGAGGCTGACGTGATCTCTGCCCGCGCCCTGGCGCCGCTGCCAATGCTGATGGACCA
The DNA here is from genome assembly GCA_002280315.1 of Rhodobacterales bacterium 32-66-7. Classification (GTDB taxonomy): domain Bacteria; phylum Pseudomonadota; class Alphaproteobacteria; order Rhodobacterales; family Rhodobacteraceae; genus Tabrizicola. The sequence continues at coordinate 6,583 of NCDS01000002.1, forward strand.
CGCCCATCGGCATCTTCGTCGTGACGGTGTCGCAATCTTTCCCAAGGGTGAGCGCTACGCGGCAGAACTGGCCGAGGCGCGGCTGCGCTGGCGTTTTTCGGCGGCCGTGCACCCCAGCCTTACCGACCCCAACGCGGCAATCTTGGTCATCAGGAACATAGAACGTGAAGCACAAAGTTAACGACGCCCGCCCCCATATCCTAGCGCTGGCCAATCAGAAGGGCGGCGTCGGCAAGACCACGACGGCGATCAACCTGGCCGCGGGGCTGGCCGAACTGGGCAAGAGGGTGCTTCTGGTCGACATCGATCCGCAGGGCAACACCTCTACCGGGTTGGGCGTGCGGCCGGATGCGCGGAAGAAAACCAGCTATGACTTGATCGTCGACAGCATCGGCCTACAGGATGTGGTGATCCCGACCGATATTGATGGGGTGTCCGTCATTCCTGCGAACGCCGACCTCTCCTCGGCCGACCTTGATATCGTGTCGAACGAAAAGCGCAGCTACCTCTTGCATGATGCCCTCCACCGGCCCGAGATGGCGGGGTTCGGCTTTGACTACGTCCTGATCGATTGCCCGCCCGCGTTAAGCCTTTTGACGATCAACGCGCTGGTGGCGTGTGATTCGGTACTGGTACCGCTGCAATGCGAATTCTTCGCGCTCGAAGGCTTGTCGCAGCTGATGCTGACGATTCGCGACGTGCGGCGGTCGGCCAACCCGGGCCTGCGGATCGAGGGCGTGGTGCTGACGATGCATGACAAGCGCAACAAGCTGACCGCGCAGGTCGAGGCCGACGCGCGGGCGAACATGGGGGAACTGGTGCTGAAGACCACGATCCCGCGCAACGTCCGAATCAGTGAAGCGCCGTCGCATGCGCTGTCGGTGCTAAGTTACGACACCTTGTCAAAGGGCGCGGTCGCGTACCGCGAGTTGGCGCGTGAAATCGCGGATCGGCGGAAGACGCCGGAACTTTCAGAGGCCTGAGGAATGAGTACCAAACCAGAGAAGCGCGGTCTGGGCCGCGGTCTTTCGGCATTGATGGCGGATGCGAATCTCGCCGGGCCGGACGACGCACCAGCAACGCGCCGCGCCGAACAGATGCTGCCGGTCGAAAAGCTTGAGCCGAACCCGCAGCAGCCTCGCTTAGATTTCAAGCAGGACGAGTTGGAAAGCCTCGCCGATTCGATAAGGCAGAAGGGGGTGATCCAGCCCCTGATCGTCCGCAAGAAACCGGGCCGCGACATGTATGAGATTGTCGCCGGCGAACGGCGCTGGCGGGCGGCGCAACTGGCGCAACTGCACGAGATTCCGGTGGTGATCCGCGATCTGGACGACACCGAAGTCCTTGAAATCGCGATCATCGAGAACATCCAGCGTGAGGATCTGAACTCTATCGAAGAGGCGCTGGGGTTCCGCCAGCTGATGACCCGCTTTGGCCATACGCAGGAAAAACTGGCCGAGGCGCTGAGCAAAAGTCGCAGCCATGTGGCGAACCTGTTGCGGCTTCTGACCCTGCCGGTCGAGGTGCAGGAAATGGTGCGTGAGGGGCAGCTGACCGCAGGCCACGCGCGGGCGCTGATTGGCAACCCCAAGGCGGCAGAGCTTGCGGCGCAGATCGTCGCCAAGGGGCTGTCGGTGCGCGAGGTGGAAAGGCTGGTCAAGGAACGCCCCGGCGCTGCGGTGACAGAGCGGCCCCAACCCATCGACAAGGACGCTGACACCCGCTCGCTTGAGGCTGATCTGTCGGCCAACCTGGCGATGCAGGTGCGGATCGACCACTCCGGCGGTGAAAGTGGCACTTTGTCGATCCGTTATGGCAGCCTCGATGACCTTGACCTGTTGTGCCAGATCCTGTCCAAGGCCCCGAACCGCGATCTGGCGGGGTAGGGGTCAACCCGCGCTTTGCCGGTCGGCCAGCAGGGCGCGCAGCACCCCGTTCAGCATCAGGATGCCGGTCGGGGTGGTGCGGATCGTGTCGCCCTGACGGTCAAGAAAGCCTAGCGCAGCCATCTCGACCAGCGCCGCCCCGGACAGGGGCTGTCCCGCAAGCGCCGCGAACCGGTCAAGCGAGGCCCCCTCGCGCAGGCGCAGGGCAAACATCAGGTATTCGCTGGCGCGATCTTCTGGTCCCAGATGCTGAACCGTTTCAGCCGTACCGGCGGCGGTGCGGGTCCGGTCAAGCCACAAGCCCGGCATCCGCTCTGCCTCGGTCGCATGGCGGGTGCCATCCAGCGTCAGCCGCCCATGCGCGCCGGGGCCGATCCCGGCATAGTCGCCCATCCGCCAGTAGATCAGGTTGTGCCGCGACTCGTCGCCCGGGCTGGCGTGGTTGGAGACCTCATAGGCCGGTCGCCCCGCCGCGCGCGTGATCTCTTGCGTCAGCTCGAACATGTCGGCGCCAAGATCCTCGGGGGGCAAGCCGGACAGAAGGTTCTTCCGGTGCATTTCGCCAAAGACGGTGCCATCCTCGATCGTCAGCTGGTAAAGCGACAGGTGCGAGGTCCCAAGGTCGAGCGCGCGGTGCAGCTCCTCTCGCCAGGCGGCGAGGGTCTGGTTCTGCCGGGCATAGATCAGGTCGATCGACACCCGGGCAAAGGTCGCCTGCGCGATGGCGATGGCAGACAGCGCCTCAGCAACGCTGTGCATCCGGCCAAGGCGGCGCAGGGCATCGGCGTCAAGGGATTGAATTCCAAGGGAAACGCGGTTGACGCCAGCACCGGCATAAGCGGCAAACCTGCCCGCCTCGACCGAGCCTGGATTGGCCTCCAGCGTGATCTCGACATCGTTGGCCAGCGTCCAGGTGGCGCGGACGTGGTCCAGGATGCCTTGCACCAGTGCTGGGTCCATCAGGGACGGCGTACCGCCCCCGAAGAATACGGTGTTGAGGATACGACCCTCAGTCAGCGCCCCGATCCGGTCAATCTCGGCTTGAAAAGCACCAAGCCAGTCGGATTGATTGACGCCCGAGGCGACATGGCTGTTGAAGTCGCAATAGGGGCATTTCGACTGGCAGAACGGCCAGTGCAGGTAAAGGCCGAAGCCCGCGTGCCGCCAATCCTCCATCACGGGAAGACCGCGGCCACCAGCTTCCGGAACGCATCGGCGCGGTGGCTGCGGCGGTTCTTTTCCCAGCGGTCCATTTCGCCGAAGGTGATGTCGAACCCATCGGGCTGGAAAATCGGGTCGAAGCCGTGGCCTTGGTCGCCACGACCGGGCCAGACCAGCCGACCGGGGGCGGAGCCCGCAAAGACGTGATCCGTTCCATCCGGCCAGGCGAGCACAAGGGTGCAGCAAAACTGCGCCAGGCGCGGCTCGGGCGCGTTTATCGCCTCAAGCTCGGCCCAGACGCGGGCCATGCCGACCGTGAAATCGCGACCGCTGGCGGTGGTGGCCCAATCGGCGGTGAAGACCCCCGGCGCGCCGCCGAGTGCATCGACCGCCAGCCCGGAGTCATCCGCCAGCGCGACCATCCCGGAGGCCTGGGCCGCTGCATGCGCCTTCAGGCGAGCGTTGCCGGCAAAGGTGGTCTCGGTCTCTTCCGGCTCGGGCAGGCCAAGTTCGGCCGCGCCGGTGACCGTCACGCCGTAGGGGCCAAACAGATCGGCAATCTCCTCCAGCTTGCCCAGGTTGTGGGTGGCCACCAGAAGCCGATCGCCAATCGGTCGCATCACAGCCCCAGCGCTGCCCTTTGCGCCGCAACCAGCGCCGCATTGCCGGTCCGGGCGAGGTCGAGGAGCTGCAACAGCTCCTCCTGGCTGAAGGCCGCACCCTCGGCCGACATCTGCACCTCGATCAGCCGACCCGCGCCGGTCAGCACGAAGTTGCCGTCGGTGCCTGCTGCCGAATCCTCAAGATAATCAAGGTCGAGGACCGGCTGACCGGCATAGATGCCGCAGGACACCGCCGAGACATGATCAAGCAGCGGATCGCTGGTGATGGTGCCCGCCGCCAGAAGCTTGTTCATCGCCAGACGCAAGGCAACCCAACCCCCAGTGATCGACGCGCAGCGGGTGCCGCCATCGGCCTGGATCACGTCGCAGTCGATCACGATCTGCCGTTCGCCAAGCGCCTGCCGGTCGACCGCAGCCCGCAGCGCACGGCCAATAAGCCGTTGAATTTCCTGTGTTCTTCCAGACTGTTTGCCCGTCGCAGCCTCACGCCGGTTGCGGCTGTTGGTGGCGCGGGGCAGCATGCCGTATTCCGCCGTCACCCAGCCCTGGCCGGTGTTTTTCAGAAACGGCGGGGCCTTGTCCTCGATCGTGGCGGAGCAAAGGACATGCGTCTCGCCCATCCGAATCAGGCACGATCCCTCGGCATGTTTCATCACGCCGGTTTCGATTGAAACTGCGCGCAGATCGCTTAATTTCCGGCCAGAGGGACGCATGGGTGGACCTTTCCGCAAAGTTGTGGCCACTTACGCAACCCAGGACGGATGATGCAACCCCGTTTGACCCCAAGCCCAGGCCGACGCCTAGATGACGCATACGCCCTCTGCCCTGACCGAGATGAACGACCGCACGCGTGAGGTGTTTCGCCGGGTGGTCGAGGGGTATCTCACCTCGGGTGAGCCGGTGGGATCGCGCACGCTGACCCGCAGCCTGACCGAACGCGTGTCGGCCGCGACGGTGCGCAATGTGATGCAAGACCTTGAATACCTTGGGCTTCTGGACAGTCCGCATGTGTCAGCCGGGCGGGTGCCGACGCAGGCGGGCTTGCGGATGTTCGTTGACAGCCTGCTGGAGGTCGGCACCGTCGCGCCCGAGGATCAGGAGCGGATCGACGCCACGCAAAGCAATGGCGATCAGGATGTGACCAGTCTGCTGGATCAGGTCGGGGCGGCGCTGTCCGGTATCACGCGCGGGGCGAGCGTGGTGCTGGCCCCGAAGCGTGAGGCGGCGATCCGGCATATCGAATTCGTCAGCCTCGCACCGGAGCGTGCGCTCGTGGTCCTGGTCTTCGCCGATGGCCAGGTCGAGAACCGGGTTTTCGCGCCGCCACCGGGGCAGACCCCGTCCTCGATGCGCGAGGCGGCGAATTTTCTCAATGCCCTGGCCGAGGGGCGGACGCTGTCGGACCTGCGCCACAGCATCGGCGCAGAGATCGCCAAGCGCCGCCAGCAGATCGATTCGCTCGCGCGGGAGCTGGTTGAAAGCGGCATCGCGCTCTGGCAGGACGCGGGCCAACCGTCCGAGCGGCTGATCGTCCGCGGGCGCGCCAACCTCTTGGAAAGCGTCGCCGATCAGGACGAGATCGAGCGGATTCGCGTGCTCTTTGATGATCTTGAACGCAAGCGCGACATTGCCGAGTTCCTCGACCTGACCGAAACCGGCGAAGGTGTGCGGATTTTTATCGGATCGGAGAACAAGCTTTTCTCACTTTCGGGTTCAAGTCTGGTGGTTTCTCCTTATATGAACGCTGACCGTAAAATCATTGGTGCGGTGGGGGTGATCGGTCCGACCCGGCTGAACTATGGCCGGATCGTGCCGATCGTCGATTACACCGCCCAGCTGGTGGGCCGCCTCGTGTCAGAGCGCGGCCAGGGCTGAGACAGGACAAGGACGAAATGATGTCGGAAGATCAGGCAGTGGCGGCACAAGCGGACCTGGAGGACAGCACCGAACCGCTGGCCAGCGAGTTGGAGCAGGTTCTGGCCGAGCGGGATGAGCTGCGCGACAAGTTCATGCGCGCGCTCGCCGATGCCGAGAATGCAAGGAAACGCGCCGACCGTGACCGGCGCGAGGCCGAGATGTATGGCTCCACTCGGTTGGCGCGCGATCTGCTGCCGGTGCATGACAACCTCAGCCGGGCGCTGCAGGCGATCCCCGAGGACAGCCGCGCCGCGTCATCCGCGCTGATCGAGGGGGTGGAGCTGACCCTGCGCGAGTTGAGCAACGTGATGGCCAGGCACGGGATGACGACGATCTCGCCCGCGGCAGGCGACATGTTCGACCCGCAGCTGCACCAGGCGATGTTCGAAGCGCCGATGCCGGGCACCAAGGCAGGCGAGATCATCCAGGTGATGACCGAAGGCTTCATGCTGCACGACCGCTTGCTGCGCCCGGCCCAGGTCGGGGTTTCGTCCACCACCGGCTGAGTGCTCCACGACCGCCGGAGAGGGCTGTCTGCCCTCTCCGGACCTCACCCGAGGATATTTTTCCAGAAAGGATGACAAATTTTAGTCAACCTTTAGCGGCTTCCTTCAATTCGTAGATCAGGCGAAGCGCCTCGATCGGGGTCAGGTCGTCCGGGTGGATCTCGCGCAGGCGCGTCTCGACCCGGGAGGGTTGGGGTTCGACGCGGGGGGCGGGGGTGGCGCGGAAGAGGGGCAGATCGTCGATCAGCGTGGCTTGCTTGCCGCCGTCACGTTCGCCCTGTTCCAGCGCCTCCAGCACCTGTTTGGCGCGGTCGATCACCGAAGCGGGCAGACCGGCGAGTTTGGCGACCTGTACGCCATAGCTGCGGTCGGCGGCACCGAGCCGCACCTCGTGCAGGAAGATCACGTCGCCCTCCCATTCCTTGACCGCGACGGTGGCGTTGGTGACACCGGGCAGCTTGCCGGCCAATGCCGTCATCTCGTGGTAATGCGTGGCGAAAAGCGCGCGGCAGCGGTTGACTTCGTGCAGATGTTCGAGCGTCGCCCAGGCGATGGAGAGACCGTCATAGGTCGCCGTGCCGCGCCCGATCTCGTCCAGGATCACCAGCGCGCGGTCGTCGGCCTGATTGAGGATCGCCGCCGTCTCCACCATCTCGACCATGAAGGTGGACCGGCCGCGCGCAAGGTCGTCCGACGCGCCGACCCGGCTGAAAAGCTGGCTGACCAAACCGATATGGGCCGAGGTGGCGGGCACATGACTGCCCGCCTGGGCCAGCAGGGCGATAAGCGCGTTCTGCCGCAGGAAGGTGGATTTGCCCGCCATGTTGGGCCCGGTCAAAAGCCAGAGTGCGGGCGTTTCGCGGTCGGTCAGCGCGCAATCATTGGCGACGAAGGGCTGGCCCTGGCCCCGGAGGGCGCGTTCGACCACCGGATGGCGCCCGGCTGTCACCCGGAAGGCGCGGCTGTCATCGACCAGGGGCGCGCACCAGTTCTCGCCTGCGGAAAGATCGGCGAAGGCGGCGGCAAGGTCGATCTCGGCCAACGCTCGTGCGGCCTGGGCGATGGCGGCCGCATGGGCAAGCGTCTGGTCCTTCAGGCGGGAATAGTGCCGTTTCTCGATCTCCAATGCGTGGTTCCCGGCGTTCAGGATCCGGGTTTCCAGATCGGACAGCGCCAGCGTCGTGAACCGCACCTGACCGGCGGTGGTCTGGCGGTGGATGAACACTTCCGGCATCGCGCGCATGCGGTCTTCATGGGTCGTCGTCGTCTCGATGAAGTAGCCGAGCACGTTGTTGTGCTTGATCTTGAGGCTTTGGATGCCGGTCGCCTCAACATACTCCGCCTGCATCCGGGCAATCACGCCGCGGCCTTCGTCCCGAAGCGCGCGGGTTGCATCCAGGTCCGGGTCGTAGCCGGACGCGATGTAGCCGCCGTCGCGGGTCAGAAGCGGGGCATCCGCGACCAGCGCCTGGTTTAGGAGGGTGACGAGCGGCGCATGGCCGACCAGCGCCTGGGCGGCCTTGGCCAGAAGCGGCGGCGCGTCGGTCAGGACGGATGCGATCTGGCCCGCCTGATCCAGCCCCGCGCGGATGGCGGCAAGGTCGCGCGGGCCATCGCGGTCCAGTGCGAGGCGAGAGAGGGCGCGATCCATGTCGGGCACCCGGCGCAGCGCCTCTCGCAGCCGGTCGCGGAGGGGGGGGGCGTCGAGAAGCGAGCCAAGCGCCGCCTGCCGTTCGTGGATCACCCCAAGGTCCAGCGCAGGCGAGGCGAGCCGTCGTTCAAGAAGGCGGGCCCCGGCGGCGGTCACCGTCCGGTCGATTGCCGCCAGAAGCGATCCGTCGCGACCGCCCGACAGGCCCTGCGTCAGTTCCAGATTGCGCCGGGTGGCGGTGTCGATCTGCATGGCTGTCCCCAGCGCCTCACGCATCGGGGGGGAGAGGCGGGGCATCCTGCCGCGTTGGGTCAGGTGCAGATAGTCGACCAGCGCGCCCATCGCCGAAACCTCGGCCCGGTCGAAACTGCCGAACGCGTCCAGCGAGGTGACGCCGAAGAGGTCGCACAGCCTGCGGTCGGCATTGGTGCTGTCGAAACTGCCGCGCGACAAGGGGGTGATCGAAACCGCGGTTTCCGCCAGGTCAGAGAGCGCTCCGTCGCGCGCTTCGCCGACCAGAAGCTCACGCGGGGCGATGCGGGCGAGGTCGGGGCCAAGCCGCACCGGCGACGAGGGCATCACCCGAAACTCACCAGTGGAGATATCGGCCCAGGCGAGCGCGGCCGCCCCCCGAACCTCGGCATAGGCGGCAAGGTAGTTGTGCCGCCGCGCCTCGAGTAGCGAGTCTTCGGTCAGGGTGCCGGGGGTGACCAGACGGACGACTCCGCGCTTGACCACGGATTTCGAGCCGCGTTTCTTCGCCTCGGCCGGGTCTTCAAGCTGTTCGGCGATGGCGACGCGAAACCCCTTGCGGATCAGCGTCAGAAGGTAGCCTTCGGAGGAGTGGACCGGCACCCCGCACATCGCGATCGGCTCGCCTTGGTGAAACCCGCGTCTGGTGAGGGCGATGTCGAGGGCGGCAGCGGCTGCAACCGCGTCGTCAAAGAACATCTCGTAGAAATCGCCCATCCGGTAGAACAGAAGCGCGCCGGGGTTCTGCGCCTTGATCTCCAGATACTGCGCCATCATCGGCGTTGTGGCGTCGTCGGTCACGGTGTCCCCCGAAGTTGGGAGGAGACTACAGGGCAGGTGTTGCCCGGGGAAGGGGCCGTCTGCGCCCCGCCGCTGCGGAAAGGAGCGCGCCAACCGGCTCGGTCACTGGGGGCGCTTCGCCCCCCAGACCCCCCGAGAGTATTTGGCAAGAAGCAAGCCTGTGGGGCCGGGCAAGACCCCGGCAGGGCGTTCGGTCAGCCGAGGCCGGCAACCAGGGCATCGAACACCGTACGGGTGCGGGCGAGGCGGCGGTGATCTTCGTGCATCACGACCCAGGCCTCGACCGTGAGGGTCAGGTCGGGAAGCAGGCGGACCAGTCCGGAACGGTCACCGATCGCGACCTGGCAGATGCCGAAGCCGATCCCGTGCCGGATTGCGGCGAGTTGGGCGAGGTCATCGTCGCTGCGAAACGCGGTGTGTTGCGGCGGCGCAAGGCCCTGGTCCTGCAGACCTGCGGCCAGGCTGTCGTCCTGGTCCTGGCCGATCATCAGGCCGCTGGCAGCGAGGGCAGGATAATCGAGGCCGTGCAGGCGGACCGCAAGCAGGGGTGAGGCGAAGAAGCCGACCTGCATCGGCGCGACCTTGCGGGCAATCAGCGCCGCCTGCCGGGGCAGGGTGAGCCGCACCGCGATATCGGCATCCCGGCGCAGGAGGTCGCTGACATGGTTGGTCGGGACGAGTTCGATCTCGAGCCCGGGCCAGTCTTGCCGAAGGGTGGCGAGGATTGGTGGCAGGATCTCGACACCATAGACCCGGCTGCAGGAAATGCGGACCGCCCCGATGACATCCTCTGCCGCGCCCGAGGCCAGGCGGGCGAAGGCCATCGCGGCGGCCTCCATCGCCTCGGCCTGGGCGATGAGCGCGGGGTGGCCGTCCACAGGCGCAAGGCCGCTGGGTGACCGGGTGAAGAGGGCGGTGCCGACCAGGCTTTCCAGCGCCTCGATCTGGCGGCGGACGGTGGGTTGCGACAGGCCCAGCCGTCGCGCTGCAGCCGACAGGCTGTTCGTGCGGCACACTGCCAGGTAGGCGGCAAAAAGCTCCCAGTTCGACGGGGATAGGTTCATAACTTCTTTATAGGCCGATGGCCGCCATTCGACAATCGTGATGAGGTAGCAGCTGGGTTAAAACGGGTAGGTCACCGCGGTGGTGACGATGATATGGAGAGCTGCCATGACAACCGGTGTCGTCCGTTCCGTACCGAACCTGATCTTGCGCGCCGAGGGTGCGGCACTTCTGGCTGCGGCAAGCGTGGCCTATGCCACGGTTGGCGCGGGCTGGGGGCTGTTTGCCCTCCTGTTCCTTGTGCCGGATGTGTTCATGCTGGGGTACTTGCGTGGCCCCCGGCTGGGGTCGGTGGTCTATAATCTGGGCCACAGCACGATCCTGCCGGTCGCGCTGATCGGGTTTGGTCTTGTGCTGCCATCCGGCATGGCGGTGTCGGTCGGTCTGATCTGGTTGGCGCATGTCGGCTTTGACCGCGCGGCGGGCTATGGGCTGAAATACGGCGATGCGTTCAGGCACACCCATCTGAGCGGTCCGGCAGGCGCAGAGGTTCACAGCACGTAGCGCGACAGATCCGCCGATCGCGCCAGCGCGCCAAGGTTCGCCTCGACAAAGCCGGCATCCACCGTCACCGACTGGCCAGAGCGATCCGGCGCGTTGTAGGACAGCTCTTCGAACACCCGCTCCATCACCGTGTAAAGCCTGCGGGCACCGATGTTCTCGATGCTGGCGTTCACCTCGGCGGCGATGCGGGCGAGGGCGGCGATGCCGTCGGGGGTGAAGGTGACGGTCACCGCCTCGGTCGCCATCAGCGCTGAATATTGCCGGGTGAGGGCATTGTCCGTCTCGGTCAGGATGCGGACGAAATCAGCCTCGGTCAGCGGTTGCAATTCGACGCGGATCGGCAGGCGGCCCTGCAATTCCGGCAGAAGGTCCGAGGGTTTGGCGACGTGAAACGCCCCGCTTGCGATGAAGAGGATATGGTCGGTCTTGACCGGGCCGTGCTTGGTGGAGACCGTCGTCCCTTCGATCAGCGGCAGAAGGTCGCGCTGCACGCCCTCGCGGCTGACATCGGCGCCGCGCGCATCGGCACGGGCGCAGATCTTGTCGATCTCGTCCAGGAACACGATGCCGTTTTCCTGCACCGCCTCAAGTGCTGCGACCCGCACGGCCTCGTCGTCCAGCAGCTTGTCGGCTTCCTGCCCGATCAGGATGTCATGGCTTTGCCGCACGGTCAGGCGCTTTCGGCTGGTGCGGGGACCGAAGGCCTTGAAGAGGTCCTGCAGGCCCTGCATCTGGCTTTCCATCCCCGGCATGCCGAAGCCCATCGGCATCGGGGCGGCATCGGGGGCGTCGATCTCGATCAGGGTGTCGTCAAGCTCACCCCGTTTGAGTTTGGCGCGGAACATCTCGCGGGTCTGGTCGCGGGCGTCCTTCCCGGCGATGGCTTCGATCACCCGATCCTCGGCCGCTTTCAGGGCGCGGGCCTTCACCTCATCGCGCATGCGGGCACGGGTGTCGGTCATGGCCACATCCACCAGATCGCGGATGATGCTGTCGACGTCGCGGCCGACATAGCCGACCTCGGTGAACTTCGTCGCCTCGACCTTGAGGAACGGTGCGCGGGCGAGTTTGGCCAGGCGGCGGCTGATCTCGGTCTTGCCGACGCCCGTGGGGCCGATCATCAGGATGTTCTTTGGGTAAACTTCATCCCGGAGATCATCCCCCAGCCGTTTTCGCCGCCAGCGGTTCCGCAGCGCCACGGCAACGGCGCGCTTGGCGTCGTCCTGGCCGATGATGTGGCGGTCAAGCTCGGAGACGATCTCGCGCGGGGTCAGGTCGGTCATTCGGTGCTCGTATAGGGGGGCAGGCTGGACTTGCCGGGAAAGTCGGGCAGCATCCCCATCACCCAGGCGCGGAGTTGTACCCACCAGGTGCCGATGGCGGTGATGAAGCCCCCAAGGACGAGGAGGATATAGATCCAGTCCGTCCCCTCACCATCGCCCATCACCCAGGCGATCAGGATCGCGATATAGGCGATGGCGGCGGTAAGGAAGCTGCGGCGGTCGATGACCAGCGCCAGCAGCGTGATCAGCAAAAGCGCCAGCGCAAGGAGGCCGATGCCCGCGCCGTTCAAGAGCGTGATGGCGACCGTGTTCACCAGGGCGGGCGCTGCCAGAAGATGGCACCAGAACGCGGTGGCCGAGTGGCGGCCCAGCCGGTGCGGATCGCGGGTATCAAACCACATGCCGATCACGAAGGCGACAATGCCGAAGAAGAGCGTGGCCCCGGCAAAGGCCGGGCTTTTGCCCAGATCAAACAGCGCGTCATAGCCGCTGCCCGCACCGGTCAGGGCATAAAGCGTGGCGGCCGAAGCGGTCAGGGAATAGACGACGCCAAGCGCAAGGCAGCCGGTCAGAAAGGCGGCAAAGGGCAGGCGAAACCGGCGATACCACAGGACCATGCCCAACGTCGCCAGAAGAAAGGCCGAGATCGCAACCCCCCGGTCGCCCAGCCCGTTGTCGGTCAGAAGCGAAAAGCCGAAGATCAGCACCCCGGCCCCGAAAGCCGTGGCCAGCACCATCGACGGCAGGGTCATCCGCCGCTTCAGGGTAAAGTAGGTGGCCCACCACCAGGCAATCGCCGCCGAACCAAGCGGGACCAGCGTCATGACGGCAAATCCCCCAAACGCCGCCAAGAGCGCCGTCACCCCGGCCAGAAGGATGATCAGGCCGATGGAGATGAAGATCTCGGAAAACCCGCGGAAGAACTCGAACGGTTCGTCCTCTTGCGGCATCCGGGCGCGCTGCCCGGCGCGGTCGTCGGCCAGCGCCTTCAGCCGGGCAGCCTGCGCTTCGTCCAGGATACCGGCGGCAACCGCAGCGCGAAGGTCTTCGGGCGTCATCGGGAAATCCTTTCGACGGTCAGATTGCCATTGGTGTAGACACAGATATCGGCCGCAATCACCATCGCCTTGCGGGCAATCCCCTCGGCCGTCAGGTCGGTCTCCATCAACCCCCGCGCCGCCGCGAGGGCAAAGTTCCCGCCCGAGCCGATGGCGGCCACGTCGTGTTCAGGCTCCAGCACATCGCCCGCGCCGGTCAGGACGAAGATGTCCTGCCCATCGGTCACGATCAGCATCGCCTCAAGATTGCGGAGGTACTTGTCCATCCGCCAGTCCTTGGCAAGATCGACACAGGCGCGGGCAAGCTGGCCGGGTGCAGCCTCCAACTTCTTCTCCAGCCGCTCCAGCAGGGTAAAGGCGTCGGCGGTCGATCCGGCAAAGCCCGCGATGACCGGATGGCCACCGGGCGAGAGGCGGCGCACCTTCCGCGCAGACCCCTTGATCACGGTCTGGCCCAGCGACACCTGGCCATCACCGGCCACCACAACCTCACCCGCGCGACGGACCGCAAGGATCGTGGTGCCGTGCCAACCGGGGAATTTGTCGTCTGCCATGCCGCCCTCCGTGCGTTGGGCGCAATATGGCGGGGCAGGGCCTGCATCACAAGGTGCGGAGGTCCCTGACTGCGCACATGAAAACGCCCGCACCTTTCGGAGCGGGCGTTCTGGTCGATCCTCCGGGCGGCTTAACGGCGCAGGCCCAGCCGGGTGATGAGGGTGTTGTAGCGCGCCTCATCGGTCTTTTTCAGGTAGTCGAGCAACTTCCGGCGCTGGGCCACCTGCATGAGCAGACCGCGGCGCGAGTGGTTGTCCTTCTTGTGGCTCTTGAAATGCTCCGTCAGCGTGGCGATGCGCGAGGACAGGATCGCGACCTGCACTTCGGGCGAACCGGTGTCGCCCTCTTTCGTCGCGTATTCCTTGATGACACGCGCTTTTTCTTCAACCGTGATCGACATCGGGATCTCCTTGGCAAAGGGTTATGGCGCAAGCCGGGATGTCGTCCAGCAGGGCCCTTGGAGGGGGTCCGTCCAGCAGGGCGCAGGGCGGATGCGGGCTCATAGGCGGTTTTTGCGGCAAAGGAAAGGGGGCAGGGAGAAAGCCGCTGTTAACCCTGAGAGCAGAATCCGCAGCCCAAGCGCAAGCTTTGCTTTGGAAAACGGGCGGAACATGTTAGGAACTGCGCAGATTTCCTTGCCTGGGCAAAAGGTTAACGCTGCTTGCGGCGCGCTGGACGGAAAGGTTGCGACGTGTTCACTCTCTTTGGCCTGATCGGCATCCTGATGGCGGGCGCAGCGGCGGATGCGATCATGTCGGCGCAAGTCGGCGATTCCGGGGATGACGGGGACGATCCCCTGCCGGAAGAGGACGGCGCGCTCAGCGATGGCAACCTTCTGGATGATCTTGCCAATCAGGATGGCGTGGCGGTGTCGGACGATATCGCCGATCCGGTTGACGCGCCGGTTTCCCTGACCGGCGGGTCGGGCGATGACATCCTGTCCGGGCAGGGCGGCGACGACCGGATCGACGGGCTTGATGGCAATGACATGATCGACGGGCGCGGTGGCGATGACCTGATCGACGCCGGTGCCGGCAACGACTGGGTGTCGTCCGGCGCGGGGGACGACACGGTCAGCGGCGGTGATGGGGCCGACACGCTGCAGGGCCTTGACGGCGACGACAGTCTTGACGGCGGCAACGGTGACGACAGCGTCACCGGCGGTCCTGGCGACGACAGCCTTACCGGCGGCGCGGGGCAAGACAGCCTGATCGGCGGCGAGGGCAGGGATATCCTTGACGGCGGCACCGGCAACGACTGGCTGGCCGGTGGCCTTGGGGATGACCGGCTGGAGGGTGGGGCAGGCTCGGACGTGCTGGATGGCGGGGCGGGCGATGACTGGATCTCGGGCCTCGACGGGCTGGTCGATGATTTCGAGGCCGACTATCTGAACGGCGGAACCGGCGATGACCGGTTGGTGCTTGGCCGGGGCGATAGCGGATTTGGCGACGATGGCGCGGATGAGTTTGTCCTGCAGGAATGGATGCTGGAAGGCGATGTTGCCCAGATTGCCGATTACGACCCGACGCTGGACAAGATCATCGTGGTCTACGACCCGACCGCGCACCCCGAACCGGTGCTGACGCTGGAACCGGGCGGCGACGGGGCAGCGACCATGGTCAAGCTGGACGGTGTACCGGTGGCCCTGGTGCGCGGCGGTTCGCTTAGCCTCGGCGATGTCGGGCTGTCGGCGGCCTGACCGCTACCACGGCTGCGGCTGCACATCGTAGCCCACATAAAGCGGATGGCGCGGCTGGGCCGCGCCGGTAAGTCCCAGATGGAAGAGGCTGACCCTCGTTTGCCGCAAAAGCCGTTCCACCGCCGGGCCCCGACCCATGTGCAACCCATGGTTCCCCCAGGCGCAGACCACCAGATCTGCCCCGGTCGCAGCCTCCGCTATGGCCTGATCATTGGCGGGACCAACCGGATCAGCCACCGCGCGCATCACCTTGGGATCCGTCGCACGATAGGCGAAAATGTTCGTCACGCAAAACGCTCCGAACCCAAGCACCCGCGCCCGACGCTCACACCGCTCTACCGTGGGGTCGTTCTGCACCTCGGTCGCGGTTGAGGGGTTGAGCATCACGAACATCACCTTCGCCCCCGGCCCCCAGACCCGGGCAAGAAGGTAGCGGTAGCGTTCACACTCCGAATAGACCGCCTCAGAGGCCGCATCACCCTTCAAAAACCGCCGCGTGATCATCTCGCCCCCTCACCGCCGACCACTACCGCCCCCGATGGCCGCAAGCTCGCACCGGCCTCGCGGCCTCCCGGTCAACACCATCCGATTTGCACCCGGACCGACCGCTTCAAAGGCAGCATCACCCTTCAAATTCTGCCTCGTGATCACCTAGCCTCCATCACGGAGACATGGCTGGACCCGAAGCCAGCGAAGCCGTACCGGCCTCGCCCCCATCCGGTCAACATCCGCCCTACACCCGGGCCCGACCGCCTCAAAGGCATCACCCTTCATAAACTGCCATGTGATCCTCCCGCCCCCGCTTTCCGTGCTGGACCTTGGCGGCAGCGGACGACACCATTGCCCGATCCCGAAGCCAAGGACCAGGCGATGCCGAAGACCCGCTATTTCCGCGACCATCCCGCCCGAAGCGGGGACCGCATGCTCTTCAAGATGGAGCATTACCTTGAGCTTTACGACCAGCTTCTGGACGACTGGCAAGGTCGCAGCGTCGATTTCCTTGAAATCGGCATCTACAAGGGCGGCTCGATGCCGATGTGGCAGGGGTTCTTTGCCCCCGACTCGCGGCTGACCTTTCTTGACATCGACCCCGCCTGCCGCGCCCTTGCGCTGCCGGGCACATCGGTCGAGATCGGCGATCAGGCCGACCCGGATTTCCTGCAGACCGTCGCCGCGACGCATGGCCCGTTCGACCTGATCGTCGATGACGGCGGCCACAAGATGCACCAGCAGATCACCAGCTTTCGCCACCTCTGGCCGCAGCTCCGCGATCGTGGTCTTTACATCGTCGAGGATACGCACACCAGCTACTGGCCCGGTTTTGGCGGCGGCCACCGCGCGCCGCAAAGCTTCATCGAGTTTGCCAAAGACCTGATCGACCAGATGCACAGCTGGTATACCGAGGATGACGCGGGCTTTCCCCTGAGCCCCGTTGCGCGCGAGGTCGGCGGCATCCGGTTTTACGACTCGCTGGTGATCATCGAAAAGCGGCTCAAGGATGCGCCGGTTGCGATCACGGCCACGAACGGCCAGGTCACCCGCTCGCGCCGGATGCTGGAGGTGCGGGGACGCCGGTCGATCTTCTGACGCCTTGCATCGGGAAACCTTCGCCGCTAGCAGAAACAGCGGGTTTGCGGAGAGACGGACATGGACGGGATCGACATGCTCAAGGTCAGGTATCTGGCTGCAGTAGCCTCAGCCGCCGACGAGATGTCGCTGGAGGAGGTGCGTCTGTCAGCGCTGGGCAAGAAGGGTGAGATCAGCACCCTGATGGCGACCCTGGGAAAGATGGACCCCGACGCGCGGAAGGCTGCGGGGGCCAGCCTGAACGCGCTGAAGGATGAGATCGATGCCGCCCTTCGGGCCCGGAAGGTGGCGCTGGGCGATGCCGCGCTGGACGAACGGCTGAAGGCCGAATGGCTGGACGTGACCCTGCCCGGTCGCCCCCGACCGAAGGGCACGATCCATCCGGTTTCCCAGGTGATGGAGGAACTGACCGCGATCTTCGCCGACATGGGCTTTGCCGTCGCCGAAGGGCCGCAGGTCGAAAGCGACTGGTACAACTTCGACGCCCTCAACATCCCGCCCGAACACCCCGCGCGGCAGGAGCATGACACCTTCTTCATGCACCGCGCCCCCGGCGACAACCGCCCGCCGCATGTGTTGCGGACCCATACCAGCCCGGTGCAGATCCGCGCGCTGATGGAGCATGGCACCCCCCTCCGCGTCATCGCCCCCGGCCGGGTCTACCGCATGGACATGGACCAGACCCACACGCCGATGTTCCACCAGGTCGAAGGCATCGCGATCGACCGCGACATCAGCATGGCGAACCTGAAATGGGTGCTGGAAGAATTCTGCCGCGCGTTCTTCGAGGTCGACAAGGTCGAACTTCGCTTCCGCGCCAGCCATTTCCCCTTCACCGAACCCTCGGCGGAGGTCGACATCCGCTATTGCAATATCGGCGGACAGCTTCGGATCGGCGAGGGCGACAAGTGGATGGAGATTCTCGGCTCGGGCATGATGCACCCCAAGGTGCTGACCGCCGCAGGGGTGAACCCTGATCAATGGCAAGGCTTTGCCTTTGGC
>NCDS01000184.1 GCA_002280315.1 Rhodobacterales bacterium 32-66-7
CGAGGTCGCTGCCCCAATCCTCGCGCCGCGCCATGAGGGGATCGGCAGGGACGGTGTCACCCGCCTGGTCCTCCCAGGGCTCGCCCAGCTTGGTGTTCACCCAGACCTGCAGGCGCGCGGGATCCTTGGCCACGCGGGCATGTTCCTGCGCGATCTCGGCCCATGTCTCCCATGGGGAATAGAGCGATGACAGGTGGAACCCCGCCGTGCGGCCATCGCCCAACGCGGTCGGGCGCCATTCACCAGCGGCCAGAAGGCGAGGCTTGTCGTGCTCATGATGCAC
This sequence comes from Rhodobacterales bacterium 32-66-7, assembly GCA_002280315.1. Classification (GTDB taxonomy): domain Bacteria; phylum Pseudomonadota; class Alphaproteobacteria; order Rhodobacterales; family Rhodobacteraceae; genus Tabrizicola. The sequence continues at coordinate 284 of NCDS01000184.1, forward strand.
ACCGCCGCAGGCATCGCAGACCAGATAGGCGGCGTCGCGCTGCCCTTCTGGCCAGCGGATGCGCGCCCAGGTGATCGGGGCCATGTCGCCGCAGTGCTGACAGGGGACGTAGAAATACCGCTGGTCGCTGTCAAGGAAGGCCGCCTCGATGCGGGAATGGCCTTTCAGCGTGGGCGTGGACACCATGTAGATCTTGCGCCGCCACCGGAAGGTGGTGGTGCGCTGGATCGCCAGGTCAACCGGATCGCCCTCGCCATCGGCATCGCCGGGATAGCCGTCCACCTCGTCCAGGAACAGATACCGGACGGGCGTGGATCGCAGACCGACAGCACTGTTCGCCCCGGTCATCACCAGTTGGCCGCCAGGGAAAGATTTGCGGAACAGGCTGTTCCCGGCATCACGCGAACGGGGCGCGGAAACCAGATCGCGCAGGGCAGGGGTGGCCTCGATCAGCGGATCAATCCGCACGGTGGTGTTGCGCCGCACCATGTCGAGCGAGGGCATGACCAGCATGGCGATGCCGGGCGCGTTCTGGATGATGTAGCCCAGCCAGTTCAGCCCGGCCTCGGACCCTCCCGTCTGCGCGCCCTTCATCAGCACGACCCGTTCATATGGGCTGGAGGTGGATAGCGCGTCCATGACGGCGCGCAGATAGGGCGTGCGGTCTGTGCGCCAGCGCCCCGGTTCCGCAGAGGTGGGTGGCAGGATACGATGCCGGTCGGCCCAGTCCGATACCGGGATGGGCGGTTCGGGGCGGATGCCGCGTCGCCAGGCGAGGTCAATCTCAGGCACCATCGCCAAAGCTCCCCAAGGGCATGTCGGACAGATATTCCAGATGCTCGCGCATCATCCGGTCGAGGGCGGCAAAGGTGGCACGCGGATCGGCCCCGACCTCGGCGGCCAAGAGCGGTGCGGTGCGCTGGACCCAAGCCATGTGCGCATCACGCTCGGCACGGGCGCGGGCGAAAACCGTGCGTGTGGCGGCGAGAGTTTCGACCAACTGACCCTGTTCGCGTTCGAACGCCAGCTTGGCCCGCTGCACCTTGACGATTTCATGCAGGCGCTTGGCCTCGGCCAGCGTGGTCGAGACACGGGCTGGCGATGCAGGGGCGGCGAAAGCACCACCCTTGTTGCGACGCGACGGATCAAGATTGTCCTCGATCCAGGCCAGCCCCACCTCCACATCGATCTGACCATCGGGTCGCACCGGCAGACCGTCGGCCACCAGTTGCGAGATACGGCCCTTGGTCAGGCCGACCCGTGCGGCGAAGGCGGTCTTGGTTTCAGAGGCGTTGAGTTTAGTCATATCCGCCCCCTGACGCTGGCGGGGTCATGCGCTGCGCTCCCCCACATACGGATCGGCCCAAAAGGAACCGCCCGGCTGCTAACAACGGTTCGGATGTTGTCACGAGCCATCCCAAGCCCTGCCGCCCGTTCCCGAACCGTCTGGTTAGGGTGGGTGGGTTGGGTGGGGTGATCCCGGCCACTTCCCGTATGTGTCACGTCATATGCGATGGGCGTGGTGTCATGTCGGCACGGTGGCTCTGCCACGTCGCTGACAGTTTTCAGGACAAACATTGTTAGTGGCTGGAAACACCTAACCAAACCCACCCAACCTAACCGGGCAATCCGGGACTGGTCGTCACGCATTGGCAGCCCTCCGGAACAGATCAGAACCGTTGTTGATCGGAGCGGCGTCAGTGTTCACGATGTCCAGTTGCCAGCGCGCCCGGTTGCCGGTGGTGCCTGCCGCGATGATGCGGTGGCCTGCGACGACGCGGTTCTGATGCTGCGACAGCCACTTGCCCAGCCGCGTGCCGTTGATCGCGCCGCCTTCGCCCGCGACGCGGAGCAGGGCCTCGCGGAACTCGGGGTTCACGAACTCGGCCTTGCCGAACAGCTGGGTCTGCTGGGCGGCGGCCCGTTCGATGATCTCGCGTACCGTGACGCGGTCGGTGCCGATCACCGATCGCCATTCCTCCAGCGCCGCCGTCAGCGCCTCCAGCTTCGGGTCCGCGCCGCGCATGCCCTCCATGGTTTCGCAAGGGTCAGCCTCGCCCAGCCAGATCAGCGCATCGCGTACCCAGCCAGACCAGGCGGTGAAGGAGCCCAGCGGCACCGTCTGCGACGGGCGACCAGCGACGTGGAAGGCGCGCAAGATCGTCAGACCCGCCGTGACATAGTCGCCGCGATGCGCCGCCACCATGGCCAGTGGGTCGCGGTCGAATGCCCGCAACTCGGGCCGCTCCACCCCGGCATCCAGCGTGGCACGAATGGCGCGGCGGGTCATGTCGCCTGCCAGGGTCAGGTTGTTGCCGGTGGCGAACATCGTCGCGTTGCTCGGCACCTCGGCATTCAGGGACGTACCGAGGATGCGCACCTTCAGACTGGTCTGGGTCATCGCCTGGCAGAGCAGTTCACCGCCAAGCGGTTCCTCGCAGTTGTCGATGGCGATCATCACGTCGCCAGCAATCAGCGCGGCACCCAGCCGCTTTTCCATCTCCTCCTCGGATTTGCCCTGCGCGATCACTGGCGCGGGGCGGCTGGTGGCGATGATGCTGGCCAGATCGACTAGCATGGATTTGCCCGTCCCCGCGGTGGGTGCATTGAAGCCGTGCAGCGGGGCGGTGGGCAGCGAGCGACGGATCAGCGTGCTCAGGATGGCCGACAGCGCCACGGATCGGTCGGCCGGTGTGACGAAAGGGAAGCTGTCGATCAGGTCGCGCAGGAAGCCCAGCGCCCGCAGGGCGGTGGCACGGTCGGGCTCGCGTGGCAGCAGGGGGAAGCGTTCGCCTTGCGGGTCGAACAACAGGCCGGTCTGGGCATCATAGCCCGGCTGGTCCAGGATCGAGCCATCGTCGCGCAAGGTGGGCGCATTGATGATCCCGGTCAGCACCGGCAGCCGCCACTGGCCCTCGCGCGCCAGATAGGTTTCCGCCAGTCGCTGCGAGCAGTCGGTGTTGATCCATTCCCCGGCGCGCATGTCGAAGCGTTCCCAATGGGCGGCCTTGGTGAAGGCTTCGGCCATGTGGTGCGCCTTGACGTGCACGAGGCGCGGCGCGTCGATCTGTTTGCCGCCCGAGATCGCCACCGGGACCATGGCCGGGCGCACGACAATGCTGCCGCGCTGATAGAAGCCAAGTCCGGACCCAAGTAAGGCCTCCTCTGCTTCGTCGATGGTTTCGGGCATCTGGCCTGCACGGATACGGATCAGGGGGCGGTTGCCTTGGGTTGGAGCCTCATCAGAAGCATCCCGGCTAGTGTGGGCGGTTCGGACCCGACGCGGCTGCGCCGCCCGCCAGCCGTTCTGCTTGGCCAGCCAGAACAGTGTCCCGACGGTGACGTTGCGCACGGCGGCAAAGCTGTCCCATTTCAAGGCGGTATGCGCCGGGTCATTCTTCGCTGCCTCGGCTGACCAGGCCTGCCAAAGGTCTCGGCCCTCGGGCCCAAGGGCGGCATAAAGGGCAAGACCCACCTTGATCCACTCATCATAGGGCAGATCGTTGTTCGGGATATGGGCAACGGCCTCTGAGATCAGGTCATGCGACGGGGGTTCCTTCGGCTTCAACCCAGCCAGCTCGCGCCCCTCGCGGTCCATGTCGCGCCGTTCGGTGGTGGTCTGGCCGCCTGCTTTGCGCAGGTAATCCTCGGCAGCGGCAATGAATGCGGCGCAGGCATCGCGGCTGACGATGGGCAGGTCGTGCAACGGTACATCCAGCGGCGAGCGTTCTGGCCAGTGGTAGGGGGCCTTGGTGTCAGGGTGGATGCCGAAGCCCACGAACTGCTGCCCGGTGGCCAACACTTCGACCCGCGCCACGGTGCCATCCAGCATCTGGAACTCGCTGGTCTGCACCTTGTCGAAGGGCACATCGGTGCGGAAGGCCAGCAGGATCTTCGGCGCGCGCCCGATGCGGGACAAGGGTGAAGGCCCGAGCATGTCGGTTGCCATGCAGGTCAGTCGGCTTGCCTGGCCAGCGTCAAGCACATCGACGTCGATGCCGATCAGGGTGCCGCAGAGCAGGCCGGTATTGGTGCAGTTGCGCTGGGCGTTGGTCCAGCGGGTGATTTCGGCCTCGTCGGCCATCGCGCAGACGGCCTCCCAGGATTTCATGGCTGGACGTTTCCCGGCTGCCTTCGTGGCTACATGCGGACCAAGGACGGGAACGGGGCGATAGGCGTTGCGATGGAGGGTCAGGCGCAGGTCGGTGAGATCATCCGCAAGTGCGGCTGTCATGCACGACCCTCCTGTTCGGCAATCCAGGTCAGGATGGTGCTTTTGCGCGCGCAGATGAGCGAACCCATCTTGAAGTGCGGCATGCCCTTCGGTGCCTCACCGGTCAGGTAGTAGACCTTGCGGCGATGCTTCACGTCGCCGAACAAGAACCTGGCGATTTCGTCTGCGCCGCGCAGCAGGTCATCGCCCAGCGTCGCTTCGGTCGCGGTCTGTGGGGGTTCCTTTCTGGGGCAGGGCGTCTTGGAGGAAGTGGGCTTCAAGTCCGTGGAGGCGGCGCCATGAGGCGCGGACCTGCATGCTGATGTTGATGCTGGCGGTGCTCAGCGCGTTGGCACGGGTTGCCATGGCCAGCTTGTAGGCTCGTTCGGCGGTCTTGGTCTGAGCCGGTGACGTGATGGCCGCCAGCTTGGCGCGACCCTCCGGACTGCCAAGCAGCCACGGCACCATCTGGAATGTGTCCTTTGATGCTGCGTAGCCGAGGATCAAGTTGGTCTCTCGGGGCGGTATGTCGGGGAAAAGCGCGGCGACAACGGGTGGCACCCGCAGGAACAGATGCTGCCGGTTGATCAGGTCGAGATGCCAATCGTATGGCGATG
>NCDS01000185.1 GCA_002280315.1 Rhodobacterales bacterium 32-66-7
CACCCTCACGGTAGCCGCTGGCAAGCCAGCCGTAGGCGCGCTGGATCTGCGGCGCGATCCCGCGCCCCTGCACGATGGCGAGCCCACGCAGCCAGCCCTCCCATTGCATGCCCGGTTCGTAGTAGACACGCCGGTTCGCCTTGTGACCCAGTTCCTGCAACAGGCGGAACAGGATGCCGCAATTGCCGATCTGATCGGGGTCGAGCGACGAGAGCGTGCCATCCAGAATGACCACATGATCGACCCGCCCGCGCACCCGTCCGGCTTGCGGCGGGGCCGGTTCGACCACCACCTCGACATCCTGCCGAAAGAACGAGCGGAGCCGGTCAAGCGCGCGCATCGACGCGGTCCCTTCGGGCACCCGGCACCGCGCAACCCTGCGGCGGCGCACTCCTCATTCCGATTGTCTTGCCCAGACCCATGCTACTCCCCCGCTGCAAACGCTACGCGCCCGGCGGGAATTGTCCAGCCGGGCACGCAAGGGTCGGGGGAAATAATGCCCGGTGGTCAGACGCTCACAGCGCCAGGCCCAGCACCGTGGCCATCTGCAGATCGCCGAACCCGTTGAAGCGGGTGTTGGTCACGGTGGAATAGGAGCCCATCCCGTGCCAGATCACGAAATCACCTTCGGCGAGGTCGGCGGGCAGCGGCAGCTCACCCGGCAGGCGGTCGACGGAGTCGCAGGTCGGGCCAAAGACGATGCGGGGCTGCGACTGGCCCTTGCGCACCGCACCTTCGGAGCTGAGCACCTGCATCCGGTCGATGACGCCGATCATCGGCAGTTCGGTCAGCGCGCCATAGACGCCGTCGTTCAGGAACACATGCGTGCCGTCGCGCACCGCCTTGACCCGGGCCGCCAGCGAATACGCTTCACCACAGAGGGCGCGGCCGGGTTCGCAGACCAGAAGCGGGCGGTTTCGCCGCCGACATTGAGACGGGCAATCGTGACGCCAGCGCGGTCGGCGATGAGGGCAGCCTCGCGGATGTAATGCTCCCACGCGGTGGGATCGGTGCATTGCGTGCCGGGATGGAAGGTCAGCGAGGGGATGAAGCCCGCATCCGCAACCGTTTTCAAGAGGTCCACCGCAAGCTCGGACGTGGCACCGAACTTGGCGCCGAAGTTGTAGGCCGCCCCCGACACCGGCAGCTTGAAGCGGACGGAGATTTCGGTGCCATCGACCGGAACCATGTCGACCAGCTTGGCAAGCTCCGACGCCGAATCGACGCTGTAGCTTTTCACGCCCTCGGCCACGGCAAAGGCAATCTCGGCCCGTGAGCGGACCGGGTTGTTGTAATGGATGGCCGCATCCGGGGTAAGCCTACGGATCAGCGCAATCTCGAACGGGCTCGCGCAGTCATAGCCGCGAATCCCGGCGGCGGCGAGGTTTTCGACCATCGCCTCGCCCGGGTTCGACTTCACCGCATAGGTGACCATGCCGGGAAAGCCGTCGATGAACCGCCGTGCCGCCGCTTGCGCTATCGCAGGCGCAAAGAACAGCACCGGGTTTTCCGGGCTTTGCGTGCGCAGATATTCGGTCGGGTTGGTCCAGATCGTTTTGGAGAGTCCCATCGGCTGCTTTTCCTTTGCCAACAAGACGCTTCGCCCGCAGCCCCAATGCAGTGGGAACGGACACCAGCGTGGTTTCAAGAGAACCAGGCCAGGTGCGTATGAACCGCCCTTTTCCTGCAGTGAAGGATGCTGGATATGCGTAACAAACTCACCGAACAAAACTGTATAAATGCGGTGAAACCCCGTTATAATGCCGAAAAGATCGGCAGATTGCATGGATGAGCTCGACCGTACCATTATCGGCCTTCTGGGGGCCGATGCGCGCATGTCGGTGGCGACGCTGTCGCGGCGGCTGAGGGTCGCACGCTCCACCGTGCAGACCCGGCTGGAGCGGTTGGAGACCAGCGGCGTGATCGCGGGTTACACGCTCAAGCTGGGCGAGGGGGCGCGCGAAGGGCGGCTGCGGGCTTCCGTGCTGTTGACCATCGAACCCCGGTCGCAGGCCGCCGTGTTGACCCGCCTCAAATCGATTGCCGAGGTGGAGCGGGTGTTCACCACCTCGGGCCGGTTCGATTTTCTGTTGCAGGTGGCCTGCCCGAACACGCTGGTTCTCGATCAGGTGCTGGACCAGATCGGTGCCATGACCGGGGTCAGAAGTTCGGAAAGCCTGATCCACCTCTCGACCAAGATCGACCGGGCGGTGTAAGGGGAACCGGCGACCGGCCAGGGGGTTCTGGAAGGGCAACCGAAAGGACAGATGATGACCTATATCGACGGCTTCCTGATCCCGGTCCGCACCCGGGACCGCGAGGTCTACCGCGCGCATGAGGCAAAGTGGTGGCCAACCTTCCGCGATGCCGGGGCCTTGTCGCTGGTCGTCGGTTGGGGCGATGACGTGCCCGCTGGCACCTGTACCGACTTTCGCCGCGCCGTGGACCTGAAGGACGACGAGACGGTGGTCTTCGCCTGGATGACCTGGCCCGACAAGGACACCCGCGACAAGGCCTATGCCGCGATGATGGCGGACCCGGCGATGACAACCGGGATGGAGATGCCGTTCGACGGCAAGCGGATGGTCTTTGGCGGCTTCGTGCCGATCCTGACCGAAGTCTGACGCTCTCAGGTCGGGGGCAACGCGCGGCGCATGATCTGCGCCAGGATGGCATCCCGCGCCGCCGGTTCCATGCTGGAGACGGTCTTCATCCGCCCCGCGGCCAGAAGGTCCGCAAGCCCGTGCGCCATGGCCCAGACCGCCGCCTCATCCGCCGTTGACCGCCCGCCCGCCGCCATCACCTGATCGATCAGATGCTGATAGGCCGCGTGCGCGGCGGGGCCAAGGTCGTGGCTGTCAAAATCGGGCCGGTTCGACTGCCAGAGCAGCCGGAACAGCGTGGGCCGGGCCATTGCGAAATCGATGTACCCCATCCCCGCCGCCACCAGTTGCGAGGCCGGGTCGTCGTCGGCCACCCCCTCGCGCGCGGCCTGGGCGGCGAGGAACTGGCGGAACCCTTCGGCCGCCAGTGCGGTCAACAGGCCGCGCGCATCGCCGAAGTGATGCGCCGGGGCGGCGTGGCTGACCCCGGCGCGCTTGGCAACCTGACGGAGGGAAAACCCCTCGATCCCGCGGTCGGCCAGCTCTGCCTCGGCCGCTGTCAGGAGGGCGGTGCGCAGATCGCCGTGGTGGTAGGGTTTCGGCGGCGCTTCCGGCGGTTTCAGGTTGGGGGGGGCGGGCGTCATCCGGGGAAAATACCGCCCCATCTTTCCACTGTCAATTTTTGCTTGACAGGCCGCGAACCGCCCCTATCCTGACACTGTCAAGATAGGAGCCGCCATGCCACCCGATCCCCATGCCCTCTTTCAGCTCACCGGCCCCCTTGCCCTGATGGGCTGGCTGGCGCTTGCGCTCTTCCCCCTCGCCCCGCGTCTCAGCCAGGCCGTCGCCGCGCTGGCGATCCCGGCCCTCCTGTCGGTCGGCTATACCGCGCTGATCCTTGTCCACTGGTCCGAGGCACCCGGCGGGTTCGGCTCTCTGGCCGAAGTGATGGCGCTCTTCACCGACCCCTGGATCGCGCTGGCCGGTTGGGTGCATTACCTGGCGTTCGACCTGTTCGTCGGCGCCTGGATCACCCGCACCGCACGGGCGGAGGGGATTGCCCACCTTCTGATCCTGCCCTGCCTGGTCCTGACCTTCCTCTTCGGGCCTGCCGGGTTTCTGGCCTTCACCGCCCTTCGCGCCGCCTATGCCGCGCGGGCCCGGATGCAAGGGGTTCCCGCATGACCGTTGCCCTGTCCGCCCCCCGCAGCACCCTGCCCGACCTCCGCCGCCTTTGGACCGATGCCCCGGCGTTCACCGCCCTCGCCCTTGTCCTGGCGCTTGCACTGATCCCGCTTTACGCCGCGATGGCGCTGGAGACGCGGCTTTTCCATGGGGATAGCCCCTGGCTGAAGCCGGTCAAGTTCCACTATGCGCTTGCCCTCTACACGCTGACGCTGGCCTTCTGCGCCCGCTTCATGCCCGCCCGGACCCGCGCAAGCCGCGCCTGGCGCTGGTTCACCGCCGCCGTGGTCGTGGCGATCCTGGCCGAAGTGGTCTGGCTGTCCGCTGCCGCGATGCTGAACACCGCCTCGCATTTCAACAGCACGATCCCGGCCTTCACCGCCGTCTATGGCCTGATGGGGGTGTTCGCGGTGCTTCTGACCTCGGCCAGCCTGGTGATGGGTCTTTCGATCTGGCGCAATGCTGCGACCGGGCTGCCTTCGGCGCTGCATCTGTCGGTCGCCCTTGGCCTGATCCTGACCTTCGCCCTGACCATCCCGGTTGCGGGCTATCTGTCGGCCAACAACGGTCACTTCGTCGGCGCGTCGACCCGCACCCTCTGGCTGATGGGCTGGTCCCGCGATGCCGGAGACCTGCGCGTCGCTCATTTCCTTGCCACCCACGCGCTGCATGTCCTCCCCCTGTCGGGCCTTCTGGCGGTACGGCTCGCCCCCGCCCGCGCCACAAGCCTGGTCTGGGTTTCGGCAACCGCCCATGCCGCCCTGGTGGTCTTTACCTTCCTTCAGGCGCTGCACGGCCGGCCCTTCCTGCCCTTCCTTGGGTGATCCGGCTTTTCCTTGGCCCTTGCGCGCGCTAAGACCCCTGCGACGAAGCGAGGGATGCGCAAGATGCCGATGGAAAAGACCTTCAACGCGACCGAGGCCGAGGCGCGGATTGCGAAGCTCTGGCTCGACCGGAAGGCCTTCGCCGCCGGGGCCAATGCCAAGCCCGGCCGCCCGGCGTTTTCCGTGATGATCCCGCCGCCGAATGTCACCGGCTCGCTCCACATGGGGCATGCGTTCAACAACACGCTGCAGGACATCCTGACCCGCTGGCACCGGATGATGGGCGACGACACTTTGTGGCAGCCCGGCACCGACCACGCCGGGATCGCGACCCAGATGGTGACCGAGCGGGAAATGGCTTTGCAGCAAGAGCCTGACCGCCGGACGATGGGGCGGGAAAAGTTCCTCGCCCGCGTCTGGCAGCAGAAACAGAAGTCGCGCGGGAATATCCGCGGGCAGCTGGAGCGGCTGGGGGCGTCTTGCGACTGGGACCGTGAGGCCTTCACCATGTCTGGCGCTCCGGGCGCGCCTGACGGCGAGGAGGGCAACTTCCATGACGCCGTCATCAAGGTCTTCGTTGATATGTATGCGAAGGGCCTGATCTATCGCGGCAAGCGCCTGGTGAACTGGGACCCGCATTTCGAGACGGCAATCTCGGACCTCGAGGTCGAGAATACCGAGGTTCCCGGCCACATGTGGCACTTCAAATACCCGCTCGCCGGGGGGGCGACTTATGAGTATGTCGAGAAGGACGCCGAGGGGAACGTGACCCTGCGCGAGGTGCGGGATTATATCTCCATCGCCACGACGCGGCCCGAGACGATGCTTGGCGATGGCGCGGTGGCGGTGCATCCCTCGGACGCACGCTATGCGCCGATCGTGGGGATGCTGTGCGAGATCCCGGTCGGGCCAAAGGAACACCGCCGCCTGATCCCGATCATCACCGACGACT
>NCDS01000186.1:0-4714 GCA_002280315.1 Rhodobacterales bacterium 32-66-7
GAGGCGCTGGGCGTGAAGCTGGGCCGCCAGGGCCAGATCGAGGTTGACCGCTTCAGCCAGACCGCCGTCCCGTCGATCTTTGCCGTCGGCGACGTGACCGGGCGGCTCAACCTGACCCCGGTCGCGATCCGCGAGGGGCATGCCTTCGCCGATACCGTCTTTGGGGCCAAACCGACCGCGTTCGACCATGAACTGGTCGCCTCGGCGGTGTTCACCCAGCCCGAGATGGGCTCGATCGGCCTGACGGAAGAGGCCGCGCGCGCGCAGGAACCGATCGAGGTCTACGCCACCGCTTTCCGCCCGATGAAGACCGCCTTTGCCGAACGCCCCGACCGGGTGCTGATGAAACTCATCGTCTCGACCGCGACGCGGAAGGTGCTGGGCTGCCACATCGTCGCACCGGATGCGGGCGAAATGATCCAGCTTGCCGCCGTGGCGATCCGGATGGGAGCCACGAAAGAGGATTTCGACCGCACCTGCGCGGTTCATCCCACGATGGCAGAGGAACTGGTCACCATGCGCAAACCGACACGAAGCGCGTGATGCGGCGTGTTGGCAGCTTGATTTCGGCGGCTGAATGACCAGCTAAGGCGGCAGGGTACAAGGAAAGGTTTTGATCGATGGCAGGAAGTGGCGGTCCTTGGGGCGGCGGTGGCGGCTCGGGTGGGGACGACCGGAACAAGGGCAACGGACCGAACGGTGACGATGACGACCGCCGGGGCGGACGTCGCGACCCCGGCCCGCAGATCCCGGAGATCGACCAGTTGATGAAGCGCGGGCAAGAGCAGCTTCGCGTGTTGATGGGCGGCCGCGCGCGGGGTGGCATCGGTGGCGGTGGTGGCTCGGGTGGCAGCGATGGCGGCCCGGTCGTCACCCGTCAGGGGATCGTCCTTGGCCTGATCGTGCTGTTCCTTGTCTGGCTCTTCATGTCGGTCTATTCGGTCCGGCCGGAAGAACGCTCGGTCGAGTTGTTCCTTGGCGAAAGCTCCAGCGTTGGCAACCCGGGCCTCAACTTCGCGCCCTGGCCGATCGTGACCTATGAAAAGGTCCAGGTCACCGGCGAACGCACGACCGAGATCGGCACCGGCGACAACGGCAGTGCCACCGGCCTGATGCTGACGCGCGACCAGAACATCGTCGACATCGGCTTTCAGGTGGTCTGGAACATCTCGGACCCGGAGCAGTATCTTTTCAACCTTGCCGACCCCGAAGACACGATCCGCGCCGTCAGCGAAAGTGCGATGCGCGATATCGTGGCCCGGTCCGAACTGTCGCCGATCCTGAACCGTGACCGGGGCGTCATCGCTTCGGACGTGCAGACCCAGGTGCAGGCGACGCTCGACAGCTACAACGCCGGGATCACCGTGATCCGGGTGAACCTGCAACGCGCCCAGCCCCCGCGTGAGGTGCTTGACGCCTTCCGCGAGGTGCAGGCCGCGCAACAGCAGCGCGATACGCTGGAAAGCGAGGCTGACGCCTATGCCAACCGCGTCACCGCCGGTGCGCGCGGTGCCGCAGCCCAGCTTCTGGAAGAGGCCGAGGCTTACCGTGCCCAGGCAGTGAACGCCGCCCAGGGTGAGGCGGCGCGCTTCATCTCGGTCTACGACGAATACGTGAAGGCGCCCGAGGTGACCCGGCGGCGGCTTTATCTTGAAACCATGGAACGGGTGCTGGGCGGCATGAACAAGGTGATCCTTGACGGCGTTTCGGGCGGTGAGGCCGGTCAGGGCGTGGTGCCCTTCCTGCCCCTGAACGAGCTTGGCCGAATGACCGCACCGCAAGGCGGCGCGACGACGGGGGGGACCAACTGATGCGGACGCTTTACATTGCTGCGGGCGTGATCTTCGCCCTTCTGATCATCGGCTTGTCCTCGATCTTCATCGTTGATGAACGCAAGAAGGCGCTGGTCCTCCAATTCGGTCAGGTGACCCAGGTTAAGCAGGAACCGGGGCTTGGCTTCAAGATCCCGTTCATCCAGGACGTGGTCTACTATGAAGACCGCATCCTTGGCCTGCCGACCACCCCGATCGAGGTCACGATGCTCGATGACCGCCGTCTGGTCGTCGACGCCTTCGCGCGCTGGCGGATCACCGACCTTGTCCGCTTCCGCGAGGCGGTGGGCACCGGGGCCGAAGCCCAGGCGCTGCGGCGGCTTGAAGGGATCGTGAACCCCGCGATCCAGGAAGTGCTGGGTTCGGTGCCCTCGAACCGGGTCCTGTCGGAAGACCGAACCGCGCTGATGAACCAGATCCGCGACATTGCCCGGCGGCAGGCGGTGAACCTCGGGATCGAGGTGATCGACGTGCGCCTGACCCGGACTGACCTGCCGGAGCAGAACCTGGAGGCGACCTTCAACCGGATGCGCGCCGAACGGCAGCGTGAAGCGGCGGACGAAATCGCCCGTGGTGGCGAAGCGGCGCAGCGCGTGCGGGCCTCGGCCGACCGGACGGTGGTGGAACTCACCTCCGACGCGCGGCGGCAGGCCGAGGTGATCCGGGGTGAGGCCGACGCCGAACGCAACGGCATCTACGCCGAAGCCTTCGGTCTTGATCCGGAGTTCTTTGCCTTCACCCGCTCCCTGACCGCCTATGAAAAGGCGCTGCAGGCCGGGAACTCCTCGATCGTGATGCAGCCCGACAGTGCGTTCTTCGAATATCTGCGGAGCTACGAACCGCCCGAACTGCGCCCCGAGGGCGCAGGGACCGGAACCGATACCGGGGCGGCCACTGACGCCGGGACGGGCGTCGAGGCTGGGGTTGAGACTGAGGCTGAGGTTGGGGCCGGGGGCGCGGTCGTCCCGCAATGAGCCTGACCCTGCTGGCCCCGGTGCTGTTGGGGCTGGGGTTGGTGCTGGTGGTCGAGGGGCTGGCGCTTGCGCTGGCCCCTCGTCGTCTGGAAGACGCGCTTCGGGCCCTTGCCGCCTTGCGTCCGTCACAGCGCCAGACCCTGGGCCTTGCCGCCATCGCGGCGGGTGTGGTTCTGGTCTGGCTGTCACAAGGCACCTGACACGCGCGTGACAAATACCTTCACAACCGGTTGAGAGCCTGTTGCAGGGTTTGCAATGCGGAACGGCTTGCCTATTTGTAGGTCGTATGGCGACGACGCCGGCCAGCGCTGACCGCCGCGCCGATCGCCGCTTCGGCCGATCAACAGGAGTTTCAATCGTGCCTGATCTTACCCCGACGATCCGTACCGCCTTGCGGTCCAGCACACTTCTGGCATTGGTGCTTGGCTTCGGCCTTTCTCTCGCCCCGGCGCTTGATGCGCAGGCCTTCGGTGCGCCCGAAAGCTTTGCCGATCTTGCCGAACAGATCAGCCCCTCGGTGGTGAACATCACCACGAGCGCGCTGGTGGCGGGTCCCGCCGACGGCATGCCCCTGGTGCCGGAAGGCAGCCCGTTCGAAGATTTCTTCCAGGATTTCAACACGCCCGGTGAAGGCCCCCCCCGCCGGTCCGAGGCGCTTGGATCCGGCTTCGTCATTTCGGAAGACGGCTATATCGTGACGAACAACCACGTCATTGATGGCGCAGACGAGATCCTGATCGAATTCTTCTCGGGCGTGAAACTGCCCGCGACGCTGATCGGCACCGACCCCAAGACCGACATCGCGCTTCTGAAGGTCGAGGCGAGCACGCCCCTGCCCTTCGTCGTCTTCGGCGATTCCGACCTGATGCGCGTGGGCGATTGGGTGATGGCAATGGGCAACCCCCTGGGCCAGGGCTTCTCGGTCTCTGCCGGCATCGTCTCGGCCCGTGGTCGGGTGCAAAAGGGGCCTTACGACGATTTCCTGCAGACCGACGCGGCGATCAACCAGGGCAACTCGGGCGGTCCCCTGTTCAACATGGATGGTCAGGTGATCGGGGTGAACACCTCGATCCTGTCGCCGGACGGCGGGTCGATCGGTATCGGCTTCTCCATGGCCTCGAACGTGGTCAGCAAGGTGATCGATCAGCTGAAGGAGTTCGGCGAAACCCGGCGCGGCTGGCTGGGCGTGCAGATCCAGGACGTGACCCCGGACATGGCCGAGGCGATGGGTCTGCCCGAGGCGGCGGGGGCGCTGGTGTCGAACGTGCCCGATGGTCCCGCCAAGGAGGCCGGCATCCTGCGCGGTGACGTGATCACGCGCTTCGACGACCAGCCGGTCAGCGATGCGAACGACCTCACCCGCCGCGTGGCCGACGCCCCGATCGGCGAGGCGGTGCCGGTCCTCGTCCTGCGCGAGGGCAAGACCGAGACGCTGCAAGTGACGCTTGGCCGTCGGGAAGAGGCCGAAGCGGCCTCGATTCCCGTATCGGCCCCGGCCGTGGACGGCCCGGCCGAGTTGGAGACGCTTGGCATGACGCTTGCCCCCCTCGACGATGAACTCCGCGGCCGGCTTGGCCTGCAGGCGTCGGACGAGGGGCTGGTGGTCCTGAACGTCGACCCGGCCTCGGACGCCTTCACCAAGGGTGTCCGCGAAGGGGACTTGATCACCGAGGCGGGCCAGCAGCGCGTGTCCCGTCTCGCCGATTTTGATGCGAGGGTCGAAGAGGCCCGGGCGGCGGGCCGGTTGTCGGTGCTGCTTCTGGTGCGGCGCGGCGGTGACCCGCGCTTCGTCGCCGTCTCGATCGGGTAAGACCCTGTCTGGCGGCGAGGCCCCCCCTCGCCGCCAGATTTCTTGAGGAAGAAATTTGTCAAATTCCTTGCTGCAAGGAACTTGCTTTGGGGCTCAGG
>NCDS01000186.1:4750-8710 GCA_002280315.1 Rhodobacterales bacterium 32-66-7
GCAAGGAATTTGGTCTGGGGGCTTTGGAAGGGGTCAGGGCTGATCGCCCGCCCGCACCCCGTCGTAGCGGAACCCGGGGTCCAGAAGCTGGTCAAGCATCGGCGACAGATCCTCGATCACTTCGGCCACCACATGCACGACCCCGGCCTCGCGCTGCAGCTTGCCGGTGACGCGCAAGAGCCGCCCCGCAATCACCGCGCGGCGAAAGCGTTCATAGACCTTCGCCCAGACCACCACGTTGCAGGTGCCGGTCTCATCCTCCAGCGTCACGAAGATCACGCCTTTCGCGGTCCCCGGTCGCTGACGGACCAGCACCAGCCCGGCCACCGTCACCTGCGCGCCGGCCGGCGGTTCGGTCAGCCGCGCGGCGGGCAAGGCCCGGGGCGGGCGCGGCCAGGCTGCCTGCCGGGTGGCCTGGGGGGGGAATGTCTGCAACGTCATGGTGAACAATACTAGAACATCCTTCCGCCAAGGCAAGGCAGGAACAGCCGTGCCCCCCTCTGGCAAAGCGCGGCCATTTGGCCTATGTCACGCGGGAGACCGCAAAACGAGGCGAAGATGGCGAAGATCACTTACGTGGAACATGGCGGCAAGGAGCACGTGGTCGAGGTGGCAAGCGGCCTCACCGTGATGGAGGGGGCCCGCGACAACGGCATCCCCGGGATTGAGGCCGATTGCGGCGGCGCCTGCGCCTGTTCGACCTGCCATGTCTATGTCGATCCGGCCTGGGTCGGCAAACTGCCGAAGAAGGACAGCATGGAAGAAGACATGCTCGACTTCGCCTGGGCCCCCGATCCGGTGCGCTCACGCCTGACCTGCCAGCTCAAGGTGTCGGACGCTTTGGACGGGCTGCGCGTCCAGATGCCGGAAAAGCAGATCTGATCCGGCCCGCTCCTCGCTGACGTCGTCAGGCGTCGACTTCCGACGAGAAGACGACGTCGCACGAGGAGGGGGCTAACCGCCCTGGCCGAGCCGTTCGGCCTTGCGCCGCACCAGCACGGTCCGCAGATCGTGCATCGCCAGCAAAAGCGCATCGGTCACGGTGTCGAGCTGATCATCCTCGGCCCGCGACTGCACCCACTGGGTCGTGAGGTTCAGATGATCAACCGTGCGCAGGATATCGTCCACCTCACGCGCCGCCAGTTGTGCCTGCCGGGCTGCAAGCCATGCCCGGATCGCCGCCAGCTCGGCGGGCGAGGGTGTGGTCTCGCCATGCGGCTTGATGTTGCCGTTCTTGACGTTGACGGTCGCGATCTCGATCATCTCGATCCGGCGCTGGCGGTTCTCGGTGTTCAGCCGGAACACCACCGCACCGTTTTCGCGGATGCGAAAGTAAAGGTCGGGAAGGTCAGCCGTCATCCGTGAACCCCTGGCCTTGCACAGCACCGCACCCGTCTATCTTCAGGAGCGGCGGACAATCGTCAACCCGCAACCGCAGGCGGGGTACGCATCGCCTTAGACCAATGCCCCGCAAAACCGCTGGATGCGGCTACAAGCCTCACGCAGCACGGCGTCCGAGGTGGCATAGCTGACGCGAAAGTTCGGCGACACGCCGAAGGCTGCGCCAAAGACCACCGCGACGCCGGTCTCCTCCAGAAGGGCTGTCGCGAAGACCTCATCGTTGGAGATGACCGTACCCGCCGGGGTCGCCTTGCCGATGCAGCCCGAGATGTCGGGGTAGACGTAGAACGCGCCTTCGGGCTTCGGGCAGCGGATGCCCTTGGCCTGGTTCAGCATCGATACCACCAGATCGCGCCGGCCCTGAAAGACCTTGCGCCACTCGGCCAGAAAGTCCTGCGGGCCGGAAAGCGCCTCCAGCGCCGCATGCTGGCTCACCGAACAGGGGTTGGAGGTGGACTGCGACTGCACCGTCCCCATCGCCTTGATCAGCGCGACCGGCCCGGCCGCATAGCCGATGCGCCAGCCGGTCATCGCATAGGCCTTGGAAACGCCGTTGCAGGTCAGCGTGCGGTCATGAAGCCCCGGCTCCACCTCGGCCGGGGTGCAGAAGCCGAAATCGTCGAAGACGAGGTGTTCATACATGTCGTCCGACATCACCCAGACATGGGGGTGCCGCATCAGGACATCGGTCAGCCCCCGAAGCTCGGCCCGGGTATAGCCGGCACCGGTGGGGTTCGACGGGCTGTTGAAGATGAACCACTTGGTCTTCGGCGTGATCGCCGCCTCAAGCTGTTCCGGGGTCAGCTTGAAATCGGTCTCGATCCCCGCCACCACCGGCACCGGGGTGCCCCCGGCCAGCAGCACCATGTCGGGGTAGCTGACCCAATAGGGCGCGGGGATGATCACCTCATCCCCCGGATTGCAGGTCGCCATCAGCGCGTTATAGAGGATCTGCTTGCCGCCGGTCCCGACCGATACCTGCGCGGGCGTGTAGGTCAGCCCGTTCTCCCGCAGGAACTTGGCGCAGATCGCGGCCTTGAGCTCCGGGATCTCGTCGACCGGGGCGATGGCGCGCTTGGCCGCCTCGCGGATGTTCTGCGGCGTGTCGAAATCCGGCTCGCCCGCGCCAAGGCCGATCACATCCTTGCCGTCCGCCTTCAGCTGCGCCGCCTTGGTGGTGACCGCGATGGTGGGGGACGGTTTGACACGCCCAAGCGTGTCCGAGAGGAAGGCCATCTGCGCACTCTCCTGCGGGCTGTTTGCGATTTTCGGCTGCTTGTCTTAGGATTGCCGCTTCACCGACACAAGCGATATCGATTGCGGGAGAGGCGACATGGCGGAAAACGGAAACTTGGACAATGTGTATGCCGACGACGTGGCAACCTTTGGCGACCGGCTGCTTGCGGCACGTGAGGCGGCAGGGCTGGGACAAGCGGAACTCGCGACCAAGCTGGGGGTGCGGGACAAGACCCTTGCCGCCTGGGAGGAAGACCTTGCCGAGCCCCGGGGCAACCGGCTCCAGATGCTGGCGGGGATGCTGAACGTCTCGCTGCGCTGGCTGATGACCGGGATCGGCGATGATCCTCTGGAGCCGGGTACCGCGCCCGCGATGGTATTGCCGGCGCGGGAGACTTCCTCGCCGAGATGGGCCAGTTGCTTGCGCGAAACGAGGAGCTTGCGCGGGCGCCTTTCCTCGTGATTGAAGCGGTTGGCCTGGAGGTATTCCGGGATATGGGCATTGATCAGCCAGAGCTCGCCCTTTTCAGGCGAGGCATAGGATTCGGTGATCTGCGCCTTGCCGAGACGGAGCGACTTGACCTCGGTGCCCGTCAGCACAAGGCCGGCCTCCATGGTTTCGCCGATCTCGTAATCGTAGCGCGAACGGCGGTTTTCAGCCACGAGACCGTGGCTGATCACACCGTTCTTTGCCTTGTCGTTCTTGGGAGCCATTGGTTTCCTAGACGCATCTCCGGCGCGAAAAACCGGTACCCACTTTTTCGCTCGATGCTTTTAGATAAGGCCCGCATGGGCCATTGCAATGTCCATGGCGTCCTGCGTCGGCTTGCTGATGGGCACCAGCGGCAGGCGCATCTCGTTGGCACAGAGATTGAGCCGGTTGGCGACATATTTTGCCGGGGACGGATTGGGCTCCATGAACAAGTCCTTGTGCAGGTGCACCAGCTTGTCGTTGATCGCCCGCGCGCCGACGAAATCGCCAGCCAGCGACAGGTCCTGCATCTGCGAACAGAGGCGCGGGGCCACGTTAGCGGTGACCGAGATGCAGCCATGGCCGCCATGGGCGTTAAAGCCCAGGGCCGAACTGTCGTCGCCCGACAGCAGGATAAACTCCGGCCCGAGCTTGGCGCGCTGCAGGCTGGCCCGTTCCATATTGGCCGTCGCATCCTTGACGCCGATGATGTTGGCATGGGTGTCGCGCAGGCGGGAAATGGTATCGACGCTGAGATCGACCACGGTGCGGCCGGGGACGCTGTAGAGGATGATGGGAATGCCCACGGCCCGTGCCACCGCCGAAAAGTGCTGGTACAGCCCTTCCTGGTT
>NCDS01000187.1 GCA_002280315.1 Rhodobacterales bacterium 32-66-7
GGCGCAGGAAGTGGTGCGGGCGAAGCTCGGCCGGGTGGGTCAGCCCTGCCGCCGCGACAAGCTCGGCCAAGGCATGCAGGGTGTTGCGCTGATAGCTTGCCACCCGTTCGGCCTTGTCCGGCACCACGATGGCGCGCTGGCGGAGCGGGTCTTGCGTCGCAACCCCGGTCGGGCATTCGCCGGTATGGCAGGACTGCGCCTGAATGCAGCCGACCGCGAACATGAACCCCCGCGCCGAATTGCACCAATCGGCCCCCAGCGCCATCACCCGCGCCATGTCAAAGGCCGAGGTGATCTTGCCCGAGGCCCCGATCCGCACCCTTTCGCGCACCCCGATCCCGATCAAGGCGTTATGGACGAAGCTGAGGCCGTCGCGCAGCGGCATCCCGACATGGTCCATGAATTCCAGGGGTGCGGCCCCGGTGCCGCCCTCTTTCCCGTCGACCACGATGAAATCGGGGGTGATGCCGGTCGCGACCATCGCCTTGCAGATGGCCATGAACTCCCACGGGTGGCCGATGCAGAGCTTGAACCCGGCGGGCTTGCCGCCCGACAGATCGCGCATCCGGGCGACGAATTCCAAAAGCCCGACTGGGGTGGAAAACACCGCGTGGCTGGCCGGAGAGACGCAATCCTGACCCATCGGCACATGGCGGATGCGGGCAATCTCTTCGGTCACCTTGGCGGCGGGAAGGACGCCGCCATGACCGGGCTTGGCCCCCTGGCTCAGCTTCAGCTCCACCATCTTGATCTGCGGATCGGTGGCGGTATCGGTGAACTTGGCCGGATCGAACCCGCCATCGATGGCCCGCGCGCCGAAGTAGCCTGACCCAAGCTCCCACACCAGATCGCCGCCGTGTTCGCGGTGATAGGGCGAGACGCCGCCCTCCCCGGTGTCGTGAAAGAACCCACCCGCCTTGGCCCCCTTGTTCAAGGCGCGAATGGCGTTGGCCGACAGCGCGCCATAACTCATCGCCGAGATGTTCAGAAGGCTCGCCGAATAGGGCTGGCGGCTGTCGGCCCCCACAAGCGTGCGCAAGGCGTCATGCGGCTGCGCTTCCTTCGGCGCGATGGAGTGGTGCAGCCATTCGTACTGTTCCTGATAGACATCGTACTGGGTGCCGAAGGGCCGCTTGTCGAGGTCCTGCTTGGCGCGCTGATAGACGATGGCCCGCTTGTCGCGGGCAAAGGGCATGCCGTCCTTGTCGCCTTCAAAGAAATACTGCCGCATCTCGGGTCGGATCGATTCAAGGATGAACCGCAGATGCGCGGCCACCGGATAGTTGCGCAGCACCGCATGACGGGTCTGCGTCAGGTCGCGCAGGCCCTGCAGCACCGACGCGAGGCACAGCACGGCCACCGGGCCAAGCCACCAGATCTGGCCAGGAAACTCCACCATCAAGCCGATCAGGACCGGAAGGAACAGCGCGGGCCAGGTGATGAAGGCGTAGCGAAAGGTGAAGATGGCTGACAGCATGGCCCCCCCGGCGTTGGCTCCGCCACGTTAAGGCAGGAAAGGTGACAGTTGGGTGAATGAATTCAAAAGGGGTCCGGGGCGGTGAAGCTGACCCGCGCTTTCGTCGCGGGGTGGTGCAGCGACAGCGTGGCTGCATGCAGCATCAGCCGGGGATATTGGCGTGAGGTTTCGGGCGCATAGATCTGGTCCCCAAGGATCGGGTGGCCAAGCGCGAGCATATGCACCCGCAACTGATGGCTGCGCCCGGTCAGCGGCGTCAGAAGCACCCGGCTTTCGCCCTCGCCACGCGACAGGACCTGCCAGTCGGTGCGGGCGGCGCGGCCGTTCGGGTCCACCTTCTGGCGCGGGCGATACTCCCAATCGCTGCCAAGGGGCAGCTCGATCGTGCCGCTATCGGTCGCAACCTCACCCCGCACCCGCGCGACATAGGTCTTTTGCGCGCGGCGATGCTCGAACTCTTGCCCCAGAAAGCCCTGCGCGGTCTTGGTGCGGGCAAAGAGGATCACGCCCGAGGTGTCGCAATCCAGCCGGTGCACCAGAAGCGCATCCCAGCGCGCGGCTTGCAACCGGGTGAGCAGGCTGTCCTGCCGCCCCTCCAGCTTGCCCGGTACAGATAGCAGCCCTGCCGGTTTGTCCATCACCAGAAGCGCCGCATCCTCATGCAGGAACCGCAAGGGCGTGTCGGGCGGGTCATAGTCGAAATCCGGGATGAGCGAGGGGTCAGACAACCTGATGTCCCTTCGCCAGCAGCTGGTCGTGGAGGTATCGGATATGGGCTGGCCCCACCTCGCAACAGCCGCCGATCAGCGTCGCCCCTTGCCCGACCCAATCCAGGGCGAAGGCTGCATAAGCCTCGGGCGTCAGGTCGCGGCGGGCGACATAGGCCGGGGCGTCGGTGCCATGGGTATGCGGCGTGATCTCGGAGAACCCGTTGGCATAGGCGCCGAAGGGCAGACCCAACGACTGCAGACAGGTCAGGGCAGCCGCCATCGCCTCGGGCATCGAGCAGTTGGCCAGCACAGCATCCGCCGGGGTTTCGGCCAGCACATCTGCCAGCGCCGCCAGCGGTTCCCCCGACCGCAGCCGGGTCCCGTCGCGGTCCTGAACCGAGATCGACAGCCAGACCGGCCGGTCCGTGCTCCGCGCACCTTTCAAAGCCCCGCGCGCGAGGTCGAGCGACGAGATCGTCTCGATCAGGATCAGATCGACATGCGGCGCGAGGATCTGCGCCTTTTCGGCATAAAGCCGGGCCGACACCTCCACCGGCGGGGTCAGGTCGGGCCGGTAGCTTTCGCCCAACGGCCCCATCGACCCGGCAATCAACCCGCGCCCCGCCGCAGCCCGCGCCTCGTGTACCTCGGCCAGCGCACGCAGGTGGAGGGCGTGGTACAGGTGGTCCAGCCCATGCGGCGAAAGCCGGTCATGCAGGATGTTGTAGGTGTTCGTCGTCGCAAGGCTCGCCCCGGCGGCAAAATAATCCCCATGCACCCTGCGGACGAGGCCGGGATGATCCAGCATCACGCGCGTCGCCCAAAGCGCCCCCGGGTCAGATCCGGAGCGGGCAATCAACTCTTGCCCCATGCCGCCGTCAAGAAGGGTGATCCGTGCCATTGCGACCCCGTGGAAACCGCAAGGACCATCCGCCGCGCGATGGCGAAGATCAAGAGACGTCATTTGACCTCGGCTGCCCGTCCGGTCACGCTGTGGGCGAGGGGGGACGCGTCCGATGGATTACGATACGGTACCGGCGGCAGAATTCGGCCATGCGCTGCGGCAGATCACGATAAACCTTCTCTGCCGCGATGTTCCGGGTGAAGCTGCGTTTCTTGTGGCGGTTTTCAGCATGACCCTGCACCGCGCAAGCCGGGACTTTGCCATCCTCCTTCACGCCGGTCAGCCGATGCAGCTTCATTCCGATGCGGCCTATGCCAGCCATCCGCTGCCAGCCCTTCTGCCCGAAGCAAGCCCACGCGGCGCGGGGATCGAGATCCGGCTGCACGAGGCTGATCCCGATCAGGCGGCGCTGCGGGCCGAGGCGGCTGGTGGGGTGGTCCTGCAACACCCGACCGACAAGACCGCGCATGGCTTGCGTGAGGCGGTTATCCTGTCGCCCTCCGGCTATGCCTTCGTACCAAGCCGGCGGATTTGACCCGGCTTAGCGCGCGTCCCTGAACACCTCGGCCAGAAGCGGCACGAGCCAGGCCTCATCCTCTGCCGTGAAGGCGGCCCTGGTGTTGCTGTCAAGGTCAAGGACCCCCAGCAGCGCGCCCGCCCCGTTCCAGACCGGCAGCACCAGTTCCGACCTTGTGGTGGAGGAACAGGCAATGTGGTCGGGAAAATCCTCCACATCGGGCACGTTCAGCACCTTGCCGGACCGGGCGGAGGCCCCGCAGACGCCACGGCTGAAGGGGATCACCAGGCAGCCATGCCCGCCCTGG
The DNA here is from genome assembly GCA_002280315.1 of Rhodobacterales bacterium 32-66-7. Taxonomy (GTDB): domain Bacteria; phylum Pseudomonadota; class Alphaproteobacteria; order Rhodobacterales; family Rhodobacteraceae; genus Tabrizicola. The sequence continues at coordinate 3,916 of NCDS01000187.1, forward strand.
TAGGGACCGATCTTCAGAAGCTCGGGTGCTACCACCCGGTAGAACCCGGTCCAGTCGGCATAGGGGTGGTGGTGGTGAAGCTCGCAAACCACTGTCGCCATCAGGGCGACGGTATCCGTCTCCCCTTCGGTAAGCGACCGAATGGCGGCGGTGATTGCGGGGCGGTCCACGGTTGCGGGGTCAGTAGCCAAGGGCGCAGCCATCCTTTCTGGGGTCCGAGGCGCCGACCAAGAGGCCATCCTCGATCAATATCGCCTGCGCGCCACCGATCGGCGTGTCAGGCACCACGACCGGATGACCCATCTCGGCCAGCCGGGCGCGGACAGAGTCCGGGTAGCCACGCTCAACCTCCATGCCCTCGACCCCGCTGAAGGACCGGGGCGCGTCGATGGCGTCCTGCAGGTCCATCCCGAAATCGGCAAGGTTCGTCACAAACCTTGCATGCCCGGTGGATTGGTAGGCCCCGCCCATCACGCCGAAGGGCAGGATCACCCGGCCACCCCGCTTGACCATCCCGGGGATGATGGTGTGCATCGGGCGCTTGCCACCCCCAGCCTCGTTCGGGTGGCCGGGGGTCAGGGTGAAGCCAGCGCCCCGGTTCTGGAAGTTGATCCCGAATTTGGATGAGGCAAAGCCGGAGCCGAAGCTCCAGAAGATCGAATAGATCAGCGACACCGCATGTGGTCCAGCCGCGTGGTGTGGCCAGGATCGGCGATGAAGCGGTTCCGGGCGTCATAGGCAAGCTTGGTCGCCTCCGCCTCGATATGCGCGCGGGGGGCACCGAAGGGATCCATCGCGGCAATGTCGAAATGCTTCAGGATGTTCAGAAGCAGGATCGCCGTCGCCCCCTGGCCGTTCGGCGGATGCTCCACCAACTCCACATCGCGGTAGGGGCCCGAGACGGGGGTGGTATAATCGCAGGCGGTCGCGGCGAGATCGTCGAGCGTATGGCTACCCCCCAGGGCCTGCAGCGAGGTGATCATGTCCTCCGCCACCTCGCCTTCATAAAACCCGGCGCGGCCGTCGCGGGCGACGCGGCGCAACACCTCCGCCTGGCCCGGGGCACGGAACACCTGGCCCGGACGCGGGGCCGAGCCGCCCACGCTGTAAAGCGCGCGGGCAACGCCTTTCAGGCTGCCGACGCTGTCGGCCCAGTCAAAGGCGACCCGGGGGGCGACGGGAATCCCCTCATCGGCGTAGTGGATCGCGGGGGCGAGCACCTCGGCCAAAGGCAGCCGTCCGTGATCGGCGCTGAGCCGGCAGAAGGCATCCACTGCACCCGGCAAGGTCACAGCCTCGATCCCCTGCACCGGCACTGCCCCCAGCCCCGCCGCCCGCATCCGCCCGGCGTCAAGCCCCGCTGGCGACCGGCCGGAGCCGTTCAGCGCGATGATCTCCTCTGACCCGGCGGGCTTCAACAACACAAAGCAATCGCCGCCGATCCCGGTCATCTGCGGTTCGGCAATGCCAAGGACCACAGCCCCGGCAATCGCCGCATCGACCGCATTGCCGCCGGATT
>NCDS01000188.1 GCA_002280315.1 Rhodobacterales bacterium 32-66-7
CGCTCGGGCTTGAAGGTCCGGTAGTTGATGGTTTCCGGCTTCTTGATCTCGCCAAAGGACCACGACAGGATCCGCTCTGGCGAGGCCAGGCTGATCTTGATTTCGTCGAAGGTCTTGACGGGCGCAACCGGTGCGAACGGGTTGGTCGAGAGTTCCTGGTTCATGTGTCCAGTCCTATCAATTCTCGCCGCGGCGAGCGGCTTCCAGCTTGGCAACGCGCTTGGCCAGCGCGTCGAGCGATGTCATGGCTTCTTCGCCAGCCCGGGCAAGAACGCCGAGCCGGTCGACTTTGCCCATCAGGCGGTCGTGGCTCGTATCTGCGTCTTCCAGGCGGATCAGGATGGCCTCAAGCTGCAGGTCCTGGCGGTCCAGCCGTTGAACGATCGCCCCAAGGTCGACGTCGATCTGGTCAAACTTGGCGCTAACAACATCGGTCAATCGTTCAACCGTTACGCCAAGCTTTTCGGTCGTCGCGCCAACCTTTCCGACGACCGCATCCAGCGCGTCGAAGCGTTTCCGCGTCTCCTCATCCATGGTCACTCCTCCTCTGCATCCAGGAGTTCCATGTTGAGGCCGAGGCCCCGCACTTCCTTGACAAGGACGTTGAACGATTCCGGCACGCCGGCTTCGAAGTTGTCCTCGCCCTTGACGATCGACTCGTAGACCTTGGTCCGGCCTGCCACGTCGTCCGACTTCACCGTCAGCATTTCCTGCAAGGTGTAGGCGGCGCCGTAGGCTTCCAGGGCCCAGACCTCCATCTCGCCGAGACGCTGGCCACCGAACTGCGCCTTACCGCCCAGCGGTTGCTGCGTGACAAGCGAGTACGGACCGGTGGACCGCGCGTGCAGCTTGTCGTCGACAAGGTGGTGCAGTTTGAGCATGTACTTCACGCCCACCGTCACCTTGCGCTGGAACTGCTCACCCGAGCGGCCGTCGAAGACCACCGACTGACCGCTCGTGTCAAAGCCCGCGCGGGTCAGCGCGTCGTTCACGTCCGCCTCTTTCGCGCCGTCGAAGACCGGGGTCGCGATTGGTACGCCTTTGGTCACATTGCCGGCAAGCTCAAGGAAGTCCTCCTCGCTCCGGTCGGCGAACGCCTCCTCATAGGTCTCGTCGCCGTAAGCCAGACGCACCGCGTCGCGCACCGGGGTCGTCGATGTTCATGCCCAGACCACGCGCGGCCCAGCCCATGTGCGTCTCCAGGATCTGACCCACGTTCATCCGGCTTGGCACGCCAAGCGGGTTGAGCACCAGGTCAACCGGGGTGCCATCGGCGAGGAACGGCATATCCTCGATCGGGACGACCTTGGAGATGACGCCCTTGTTGCCGTGCCGTCCGGCCATCTTGTCGCCGGGCTGGAGCTTCCGTTTCACCGCGACGAAGACCTTGACCATCTTCATCACGCCGGGGGGCAGATCGTCACCGCGACGGACCTTTTCGACCTTGTCGTCGAAGCGGTTGTCCAGGGCGCGTTTCTGCGCCTCGTACTGGTCATGCAGGGCTTCGACATCCTTGGCGTCGTTCTCTTCGCCCAGCGCCAGCTGCCACCACTGGCCGCGCGACAGCGTGCCGAGGAGTTCATCATCGACGGTCGACCCGGCCTTGATGCCTTTGGGGCCCTTCACGGCAGTCTTGCCCTTCAGCAGGGTCTTCAGGCGCGCGTAGATGTTCCGCTCCAGGATCGCGAGTTCGTCGTCGCGGTCCCGGGCGAGGCGTTCGACTTCCTCACGCTCGATCTGGAGGGCGCGTTCGTCCTTGTCGACGCCGTGCCGGTTGAACACCCGCACTTCGACGATGGTCCCGAACGCCCCCGGCGGCAGCCGCAGCGAGGTGTCGCGCACGTCCGACGCCTTTTCCCCGAAGATCGCGCGGAGGAGCTTTTCTTCCGGGGTCATCGGGCTTTCGCCCTTGGGGGTGATCTTGCCCACAAGGATGTCGCCCGGCTGAACCTCAGCCCCGATATAGACGATCCCGGCTTCATCCAGATTACGAAGGGCTTCTTCGCCCACGTTCGGGATGTCGCGGGTGATCTCTTCCGGGCCAAGCTTGGTGTCGCGGGCGGCGACTTCGTATTCCTCGATGTGGATGCTCGTGAACACGTCATCCCGCAGGATACGTTCCGAAATCAGGATCGAGTCCTCGTAGTTGTAGCCATTCCACGGCATGAAGGCGACGACGACGTTCCGGCCCAGGGCCAATTCGCCAAGGTCGGTGCAGGGGCCGTCGGCCACCACCTCGCCGCGCAGCACGGTGTCGCCCACCTTCACCAGCGGGCGCTGGTTGATGCAGGACGACTGGTTCGAGCGTTTGAACTTGCGCAGGCGGTAGATGTCGACGCCCGGCTCACCCGGTTCCAGCATCTCGGTGGCGCGGACGACGATACGGGCGGCATCGACCTGGTCGATGACACCGGCGCGGCGGGCCATGATGGCGGCACCGGAGTCACGCGCGACCACGGCTTCGATCCCGGTGCCCACAAACGGCGCATCGGATTGCAGCAAGGGCACCGCCTGCCGCTGCATGTTCGAGCCCATCAACGCCCGGTTGGCGTCGTCGTTTTCCAGGAACGGGATCAGCGAGGCCGCGACCGATACCAACTGCTTTGGGCTGACGTCGATCAGGTCCACCGAATCCGGCGGGTTCAGCATGAATTCCCCGGCCTTCCGGCTGGAGATCAGCTCTTCGGTAAAGCGCCCCTCGGCGTCCTGGCCGGCGTTGGCCTGGGCGACGGTGTGGCGCATTTCCTCGGTCGCGGACATGTAGATGACCTCGTCGGTCACCTTGCCGTCGATCACCTTGCGGTACGGGGTCTCGATGAAGCCGTACTTGTTCACCCGCGCGAAGGTCGCGAGGCTGTTGATCAGACCGATGTTCTGACCTTCCGGCGTCTCGATCGGGCACATCCGGCCGTAGTGGGTCGGGTGGACGTCACGGACTTCAAAGCCCGCACGCTCACGCGTCAGACCGCCCGGCCCAAGCGCCGAAAGACGGCGCTTGTGGGTGACTTCGGACAGGGGGTTGGTCTGGTCCATGAACTGGCTGAGCTGCGAAGAGCCGAAGAATTCGCGAACCGCAGCGGCCGCCGGTTTGGCGTTGATCAGGTCCTGCGGCATGATCGTGTCGATCTCGACCGAGGACATCCGCTCCTTGATCGCCCGCTCCATGCGGAGGAGGCCGACGCGGTACTGATTCTCCATCAGCTCGCCAACGCTCCGCACCCGGCGGTTGCCGAGGTGGTCGATGTCGTCGATCTCACCCTTGCCGTCGCGAAGCTCGGTCAGGGCCTTGATGCAGGCGATGATGTCGCCCCGGTCCAGCGTGCGCTGGGTGTCGGGACGGCCAAGATCAAGGCGCATGTTCATCTTCACCCGGCCCACCGCCGAAAGGTCATAGCGGTCCTTGTCGAAGAACAGCGTGTCGAACAGCTGGCTGGCAGCCTCGACCGTCGGCGGCTCACCCGGGCGCATCACGCGGTAGATGTCCATGAGCGCGGTATCGCGGCCCATGTTCTTGTCCACCGCCATGGTGTTGCGGATGTAGGGGCCGACGTTGACGTTATCGATGTCGAGAACCGGAATCTCGGTGATGCCCTGGTCCAGAAGGACCTTGAGGCTGCCCCCCTTCACGCCGCCATCGCGGTCGTATTCCATGGTCAACTCGTCCCCGGCCTCGACCCAGATCTCGCCGGTTTCTTCGTTGATCATGTCCTTGGCGACGTAGCGACCGATGATCTGGTCGAACGGCATCAGAAGCTCGGTCACCTTGCCGGACTTGATCAGATCGTTCGCCATGCGCGGCGTCATCTTGTCGCCGGCCTTGCAGATCACCTCACCCGTCGCGGCATCAACGATGTCGAACTGCGGCCGGGTGCCGCGGATACGCTCGGGGAAGAACCTGGTGACCCAACCCTTGTTCTTCACATGCTTGTAGATGACCGTCTGGTAATAGGCATCCATGATCGCTTCCTGATCCATGCCAAGGGCATAGAGGAGCGTCGTCACCGGCAGTTTCCGGCGGCGGTCGATGCGCGCGAACACGATGTCCTTGGCGTCGAACTCGAAATCGAGCCACGAGCCGCGATAGGGAATGATCCGGCAGGCGAACAGCAGCTTTCCGCTGGAATGCGTCTTGCCCTTGTCATGGTCGAAAAACACGCCGGGCGACCGGTGCATCTGGCTGACGATCACCCGCTCGGTGCCGTTCACCACGAAGGTGCCGTTATGCGTCATCAGGGGCATGTCGCCCATGTAGACGTCCTGTTCCTTGATGTCCTTGACCGACCGTGCCCCGGTCACCTCATCGACATCGAACACGATCAGCCGCAGCGTGACCTTCAGCGGTGCCGCATAGGTCATGTCGCGCGACTGGCATTCGTCCACGTCGTACTTCGGCTTTTCCAGCTCGTACTTGACGAACTCCAGAACGCTCGTCTCGTTGAAATCCTTGATCGGGAACACCGACTGGAAGGTGCCCTGCAGCCCTTCGCCGTCCAGGGGCTTGTCGCTGTCACCCGAACGCAGGAACAGGTCGTAGGAGGATTTCTGAACCTCGATCAGGTTCGGCATCTCCAGCACTTCACGGATTTTGCCGAAATAGCGGCGGATGCGTTTCTGGCCAACATAAGCTTGCGCCATGTCTTGGGTCACCTTTCATTTTTCGCTGGCGCATCCCCCGTCGGGCCACGGGGGGCGCACCGCTTGCGAAGCGACCGACAGGATTCCATTCGTGCCACCCGTCCCGTATGGGCGGCTCCCGAACCCTGTCGCGTCTGGGAAGGGGCTTTCGCGAAAGCCGCTGCCAAGACGCGTTCATCAGGACGCGCTCATCAAGACGCGTCAGGCTGGGCCCGAATTGCTTCGGACCCAGCCTTTTGTCTGGATGGGGAAAACCCCGATCCGGTTACTTGAGTTCGGCCTTGGCGCCAGCTTCTTCGAATTTCTTCTTCAAAGCTTCGGCATCAGCCTTGGAGACGCCTTCCTTGATCTTGCCACCGGCTTCGGTCAGGTCTTTCGCTTCCTTCAGACCGAGACCAGTGATTTCGCGCACGACCTTGATCACGTTGATCTTGTTCGCGCCGGCTTCCAGAAGGACGACGTCGAATTCGGTCTGCTCTTCGGCCGGGGCCGCAGCAGCACCAGCAGCAGGGCCAGCCGCCATCATCACCGCGCCGCCAGCGGCGGGCTCGATGCCGTACTTGTCCTTGAGGATGGTCTTGAGTTCCTGGGCCTGAAGAAGGGTCAGACCAACGATCTCTTCGGCGAGTTTGTTCAGATCAGCCATTTTACATTTCCGTTCGTGTTTAAGATGGGTTCCAACAGCGCGGGGTCAACCACGCGGGATCAGGATCAGGCGGCTGCCTTTTCCTCGATGGTGGACAGGATGCTCGCAATATTCGCTGCCGGCGCGCCAATCGACCCTGCAATGCCCGAGGCCGGAGCACCGATGCACGACACGATCTGAGCGATAAGCTCTTCCCGCGACGGCATGGATGCCACAGCCTTGACACCGGCCTGGTCCAGAACCACGTCGCCCATTGCCCCGCCGATGATGACGAAATTCTCGTTCGTCTTGGCGTAGGCCTCGCAGACCTTGGCCGCAGCCACAGGGTCTTCCGAGAAGGACATCATGGTCATGCCCGTGAGGAGGTCACCCATCTTTGCAGC
>NCDS01000189.1 GCA_002280315.1 Rhodobacterales bacterium 32-66-7
TATGCGACAATGTCGGTGCTTGGGTCTAGTGTGAGCGCGATGCTTTCAAGATCCGCAAGGGTGACATTCCGCGCACTTAGAATGTGCCCCATCGCGAACTCATCTGCTGGACGGACATCGAGGATTGTGACCGATCCGTCGGCCATCCGCAGGGCCAGATCTTCACGGCTGACGGGTTCGGGGGCATCAGCGCCATCCGACAGGCCACGAAGGATACGCTCGACCTGTGCGAGATTGCGTTCCGCCACTACGCGGATCAAGTCCATCAGGGACAGTGTCATTGCATCGCTCAGGCAGTAGAGCACGGACTTTCCCTCACGGCGACTGGTGACCAGACCGGCGCGGCGCAGCGCCTGCAGATGCTGCGAGGTGTTGGCGATGGTGAGGCCGGTCTTGTCGGCCAGTGCCTCCACCCCACGCTCCCCCTGAGCGATCTGTTCCAGCAGCATCAGCCGTGCTGGCGCAGACAATGCGCGGGCGACCAGCGCGTATTCCTCCAGCAGCGCGGCCTTGGGGCTGATTGACATAAGGAGGCTCCCGACATTAGATCATTCAAGAGATTACTTGAATATTAGCGATTCCCACAGCTCCTGCAAGCCCGAAGGCAAACCACATGACCGAGACGATCCTCGCCAATGAACCCATGCTGCGCCTTGCCGTGTTTCTGGGCGTGCTGATTGTGATGGCGGGATGGGAGCTTGTCGCCCCCCGAAGACGGCAGGACATTCCGCGTGTCCTGCGCTGGACCAACAACTTCGCTCTGGTCGTGCTTGATACTGTCATCCTGCGCCTGACTTTTCCGATCCTCGCGGTCGGCCTTGCGCTGATGGCCGAGGCGCGCGGCTGGGGTCTGTTCAACGCGCTGGACCTGCCGCTTTGGCTAGCCGTCCTGCTTTCGATCCTCCTCCTGGATTTGGCAATCTACCTGCAGCACGTGTTGTTCCACGCGGTGCCCGGCCTTTGGCGCCTGCACCGCATGCACCATGCCGATCTGGAGTTTGACGTGACCACGGGTCTGCGGTTTCACCCGGTGGAGATCGTGCTGTCGATGGTGATCAAGTTGGCGGTGGTTGCCGCCATTGGCGCACCCGCCGTGGCGGTTTTGCTGTTCGAGGTGCTGCTGAACGCGACCGCCCTGTTCAACCACGCCAATATCCGCCTGCCCACCGGAGTGGACCGGGTGCTGCGGTGGGTGATGGTCACGCCCGACATGCACCGCGTGCATCATTCGGTGATCCCGGCCGAGACCAACAGCAATTTCGGCTTCAACCTGCCGTGGTGGGATTGGCTGCTTGGCACCTACCGGGCGCAGCCGAAGGCCGGGCACGAAGGAATGACCATCGGGATCGAACAATTCCGCACGCGACGCGATTTGTGGCTGGACCGGATGCTTTTTCAGCCCCTGCGCGGTCGGGCCACCGGCGGCGCACTGGATCACGAAACTTCGGACGGGGACTGACCCCACTCAACCACGGCTTTCACAAGACCCGAAAAGACAGCCTTATCCAATGCGTCTCGCCTGAAGCGGAGAAACGCTTCCCCTTCACGATCCGTCCGAAGACAACTAGTGGATCGCCCAGCGTATGGCATAGGCCACCACGCCCAAAGCCATCACGCTGGCCAGCCAATAGAGCGCAAACCAGCCCAGTCTGGCGCTCAGCGGCGATTTCGGCGCAGCCATCAGTGATACCCCCCGACGGCCTTCACCTTGCCGCGGAACACCCAGTAGGAATAGGCGGTGTATCCCAGGATCAACGGCACCAGCACGACCGCGCCAACGAGGAGGAATGACAAACTGTTTTCAGGTGCAGCCGCGTCCCAGATCGTGACGGAATGGGGCACGATGTTGGGGTAGAAGCTGATGCCGATCCCGATGAAGCTGAGTACGAACAGGGACAGGGCCGCAAGAAACGGGCTGGTCTCGCGCCGTTCGGTCAGGCCCTTGAGCAGCACATAAGACGCCGCCAGAACCAGCAGCGGCACCGGAATGGCCAACAGGATATGCGGCCAGCCGAACCAGCGCGCAGCATAAAGCGGGTTGAGGAACGGGGTCCACAGGCTGACCACACCAATCATCGCCAAGGTCAGGGGCGCGGCCCAGAACGCTATTGTATAGGCCCGGCGCTGGACATGATCCTCGGTTTTCAGGATCAGCCAGGTCGCACCCAGCAGTCCATAGCCGACCACAAGCGCCACTCCGGTGAACAAGCTGAAGGGCGTCAGCCAATCCCACCAGCCACCCGCATAGGCGCGACCGTCAACCTTGATCCCTTGAACCAGCGCGCCGAGTGCCACCCCTTGGGCAAAGGCCGCCACGGTCGAGCCGAAGGCAAAGGCCCAGTCCCACAGGAACTGCCCGTGCCGGGTCTTCCAGCGGAACTCGAAGGCCACACCGCGAAACACCAGCGCCAGCAGCATGATGATGATCGGCGCGTAGAGGGCGGGCATGATGATGGAATAGGCGAGCGGGAACACGGCAAACAGCCCGCCGCCGCCCAGCACAAGCCAGGTCTCGTTGCCGTCCCACACCGGGGCGACCGAATTCATCATCTCGTCCTTGTTCGCCTCGCCCTGCACCAAAGGGAACAGGATGCCGACGCCCAGATCGAACCCGTCGAGTACGACATAGGCCAGGACAGCAAAGGCGATCAGCCCGGCCCAGATCAGCGGAAGGTCCAGTGTCACGCCCGTGCTCCCTGATCGTTCAGCAGGCCATCGCCATCGGCATCCATCGCGAGGGCCGGCATGATGCCGCCCGCGCGTACCGGCTCATCCGTTGGCAGACCGGTTTCGCCCGGATGCGGCGGTTTGTTCATCAGCCGCAGGATGTAGAACATCCCCGCGCCGAACAGCGTGAAATAGACAACGATGAAGGCCACCAGCGACGTGCCGACTGCCGCAGCATCGATCGAGGACGCCGATTGCGCCGTGGTCAGAAGGCCATAGACGGTATAGGGCTGTCGCCCCACCTCGGTCGTGATCCAGCCCGCCAGCACCGCGACAAATCCGGACGGACCCATAAGGATGGCAGCGCGGTACAGCCAAGGTGCATCGTAAAGCTGGCGGCGGTAGCGGGCGATCAGGCTCCACAACCCAAGACCCAGCATCGCAAACCCGATCCCCACCATCAGGCGGAAGCTCCAGAACAGGATTGCGACCGGCGGCTCCAGCGCATCGTCGATGGTATCCAGTCCGGCGAGCGGCGCGGTCAGGCTATGTTCCAGGATCAGGGACGAAAGATATGGAATTTGCACCGCATAGTCGATCCGCTTTGCCTCGGGGTTCGGGATGCCGAACAGGATCAGGGGTGCGCCATCAGGATGGCTTTCATAGTGTCCCTCCATCGCCATGACCTTGGCGGGCTGGTGTTCCAGCGTGTTGATGCCATGAGCGTCCCCCGCACCAATCTGCAAGGGGGCCACGACCACCGCCATCCACATCGCCATGGAAAACATCACCCGCGCGCCCTGATTTGTACGGTCACGCAGTAGATGCAGCGCGCCCACGGCGCCCACCACAAAGGCGGTGGTCAGGTAGGCCGCAAGGACCATGTGGACCAACCGATACGGGAAGGACGGGTTGAAGATCACCGCCCACCAGCTTTCGACGATGAACTGCCCTTCGGCGTTCATCCCGTAACCTGCGGGCGTCTGCATCCACGAGTTTACCGACAGGATCCAGAAGGCCGACATGAAGGTGCCTGCCGCCACCATCAGCGTGGCAAAGAAGTGCAGCTTTTCGCCCACCCTGATGCGGCCAAACAGCATCACGCCCAGAAAGCCCGCCTCGAGGAAGAAGGCCGACAGCACCTCATACCCCATCAGCGGTCCCAGGACCGGGCCGGTCTTGTCGGAAAACACGCTCCAGTTGGTGCCGAACTGGTAGGACATCACGATGCCGGACACGACGCCCATGCCGAAGGCCACGGCGAAGATCTTCTTCCAGTAGTTGAAGAGGTCCAGATAGACCGCCTTTCCCGTCCACAGATGCAGCCCGTTCAGCACCGCGAGGTAGCTGGCAAGCCCGATGGAAAACACCGGAAAGATGATGTGAAAGCTCACCGTGAAGGCGAACTGCATCCGGGCAAGGTCAAGGGCAGTGATATCGGGCAACATTTGGAAACTCCGGTTCGGGTGTCGGACCGCCCCCCGGGGCAAGGGGGCGGCATCGGGTCAGAGTGTGGTGGGGATCGCGGTGAGCGCGCAGGGGCTGGAGAGCAACCCGGGGTTCAAGTTGTCCACCGGCCTGGTGCACCACGGCGTCCAGGCCCTGGTGCTGGGCGACCTGCTGCAGAACGTGCTGCTGCGGGTGCGTCCGTACGAACGCACCGAGGGTGCGGCGATGGCCCTGTACAGCCGCTGGGACGCCGTCACCCGCGAGTTCTTCCAGTACCGCGGCTTCTCACCCACGCTGGCACGCCGGGTCTCCTTCACCTGGCTGGTCAACAACATCGTCAAGGAGTTCGACGAGCTGCCGCTGCTCGACATCGGGCGCAAGCCGCGTGTCGGCGTGGTCGGCGAGATCCTGGTGAAGTCATCGAGGACGAGGGCTGCGAGGCCGTGCTGCCCGGTCTGGTCGCGTTCTTCCTGCAGGGCATGTACACCGCCGACTACAAGTGGGACACCTTCGGGCTGGGTACCAGCCTGGGGCGCGCGGGCCAGAAGTTCGGCATCTGGCTGATCGAGCAGTACGAGCGCCCCATGCGCAAGGCGCTCGCTGCCACCAACGGCAAGTTCGACGTCCCGGACACCATCGCAGGCCTGGCCACGAAGGCGCAGCAGGTCATCTCGCTTGGCACCCAGGCCGGCGAGGGCTGGCTGCTGGTCGGTGAGATGGTCGAGCTGATCGAGCACGGGACGCCGAACATCATCTGCGCCCAGCCGTTCGCGTGCCTGCCCAACCACGTGGTCGGACGCGGCATGTTCGCCGAACTGCGCCGCCCGCACCCGACCGCCAACGTGGTGTCGATCGACTACGACCCGGGCGCTTCAGAGGTGAACCAGCTGAACCGCATCAAGCTGATGGTGGCCACGGCCCACAAGAACGCCGGGACGCAGGGCCAGCTGGCCGACTGGACCGACGCCGACCAGTTCAGCGCTCCCCAGACCGCCGGGCAGCCCAAACTGCTGCCGATCCAGCCGATCGGCGCCATGGCGGGTGAGGGTGGCGGCGGCTGCGCCTGCTGAACGGGCATGCCGAGCGCTGCGGGCCGGGTGAGGGCGCACTTTCCCAGTT
>NCDS01000190.1 GCA_002280315.1 Rhodobacterales bacterium 32-66-7
ATCATGTCGCCAATGACCCCAAACGCCACGACCGGGACTGGAAGGACAAGCGCCTTCTGACCGAAGCCACCTTCGGTTGGGCAATCACGGCTCACAAGGCGCAGGGATCGCAATGGGAGAACGTAATCGTCTGGGACGACGGGATGGGCCGCACCGATCTGGACCGCCGCCGATGGCTTTATACCGCGATCACCCGGGCCGAGCGCGGCCTGGTGCTACTGGCCTGAAGGGGACGCGATGATCGACCTGAACGATGTCGCCACCTCCACCCCCCGCCATGACCTGGCGGCGGTGCGTGACCGGTTGGCCATCACGGCCAACGACTGGCTGCCGCGACTGTTCCCGGAGGCACAGCTTGCCCGCGACCGGCGTGCGCTGCGCTGCGCCGATCTTTCGGGCCGGGCCCCGCGCAAGGACGGATCCTGCACCATCCATCTCGACGGGCCCTATGCCGGCTGGGGCTTCGACTATGCCACCGGCGAGCGTGCGGGCCCGATCGACCTGATCGCACAGGCAACCGGCCTCTCTGACGCCGCACTTTTCGACGAGGCGGCGCGCATCGCGGGCATGGACCATCCGGCACCTCGGTCCGCACTGCGCCCCAAGCCCGATCATTCCGCCGAGATCGCCAGGCTTGTCGCTGGCGCCGTCCCGTTGGCGGGCTCCGTGGGTGAGGACTACCTCCGCGCGCGCGGGCTATCGGACCCTGCCTCGCCGGATCTGATGTTCCATCCCGACCTTGCAGACTTCGAGACCAAGCGTGGCTGGCCGGGGTTGATCGCGCTGGCGCGGTTCGCGAATGGTGATCGGGCGCCCGGCATCCATCGCACTTTTCTTCTGGACGACGGCAGCGCCAAGGCCCCAGCAGGCAAGAAGATGCTGGGTTCTGTTGCGGACGCCGCGGTGCGTCTGTTCGCCATTCGGGACGACGGCCATCTTGGCGTTGCCGAAGGCATCGAAACGGCCCTTGCGGCGCACGACCTTTTCGGCACGCAGGTCTGGGCGACCCTTTCGGCCGATGGGCTGGCACGTTTTCGCTGGCCCGACGGCACGAGGCGCATCACCATCTATGCTGATGCAGGCGATGCAGGGCGTCAGGCCGCCGCGACCCTGTCGGATCGGCTGAACCGGGCCGACATTCCGAATGAAATCGTCCTGCCCCTCCATGGGGATGATTTCAACGACGATCTGATGCGTGGAACCTGCGCTGCTGATTATCGCTCTGGCGATGGCGCTGCTGGGACCAGTCCGACGGCCGAGCTGGAAACCCTCCCTGTCGCCGACAATGATATTGATGCTCTAGTCGCTGCCGCAGATGCGCTGACCAATCCGCCCGACATCACGGGCCTCGGCCAGCTGCTTGGCCGCATTGCGCTGGCGCGGCTGGACCCGCTGCCTGCGCGCCAGATCCTGGCGCGAATAAAGACTGCGACCGGCATTCCCATGGCGATTCTGGAAAAGCAGCTTCTTGAACTCGGTCGCCGCGTGAACGCCAGTGGCGATCCAAACGCACGGATCGCCAAACCGGCCTGGTTCAACCGACTGCGTCAGGACATGGCAGGTACACCCGAACGCAACGAGGCCAATGTCATCATTGCCCTGACCTCCGATATCGCCTTCGCCGGAATTCTGGCCTTCGACGACTTCGCGCAGGCAATCGTCGTGCGGCAACCGCTGCCGTGGGACGGCGCGACCGGCCCATTTCCCCGCCCGTGGGAGGATGCGGACGAAGTTCGCACCGCCGAATGGCTGCAGCTGCGCGGCGTAAACGTCGCCCCAATGGTGGTCGGACGCGCCATTGGAGCCGTCGCCCGCGATCACCGTATCCATCCGGTGCGGGACTGGCTGGATCACCTGCGCTGGGACGGCACGCCACGAATCGAGACGTGGACCAGCGCCTATCTCGGGGCCGAACCCACTGCCTTCCATCACACTGTTGGCGCGCTGTGGCTGATTTCTGCCGTCGCCCGCATCTTCCGGCCCGGCGTCAAGGCCGACCACATGCTAATCCTTGAAGGCCCGCAGGGTGCGCGCAAATCCACGGCCATCAAGGTGCTGGCGGGCGAGGAATGGTTCACCGACGAACTGCCCGAACTGGGGTCCAAGGATGCCGCCATCCACATGCAAGGCATCTGGATCGTTGAAATCGCCGAACTCGACGCCATCGGCCGTGCCGAGGTGTCGCGCATCAAGGCGTTCCTGACACGCACCACCGACCGTTTCCGCCCGCCCTATGGCCGCTACACCTATCTGCGCGACGAAACCGGCAACCGCCGCTTCTGGCCGCTCCGCTGTGGTACCATCGACATCGCGGCTCTCGCCCGCGACCGGGACCAGCTCTGGGCCGAAGCTGTCCACCGCTTCCGCGAGGGCGCGATCTGGTGGATCGACGATGCGGATCTGCTTGCAGAAGCCAGGACCGAACAAGAATCCCGGTATCAGGGCGACGCGTGGGATGCCCGCATCGACCGATGGCTCACCCACGACACGCGCAGCGTCAATCGCGGCCACGCGGGGTATGAGGATTGGCAGGAAGAAGAGATCGAGCGGGTCGATCCGATCCGCGACGTGTCCGTGGGCGAAATTCTCGAAGGAGCCCTTGGAATTGAACCTGCGAAATGGACGAAAATCGATCAGATGCGGGTCGGCGCCTGGCTGAAATCTCGGCATTGGGAGCGGTATCGTCGCCGGACGGGCGAGGCCCGCGAATGGCGGTATCGCAGGCCAGAAAATAGCTCCTGATGAATGTTTAGCCAGGCCGGCTGTCGTAACGCCTAGAAATTAACGAACGTTGAGCGACTTTGGTCTTGTGATGGGTGGCCTAAAGTCGGCCACCCAAATTCTTGCAGGGTAGCTGTGATATTAGCGATAGATACGCAGGCTCTCGATCAACTCGAGTGGATCGGTGCTGCGGGCAATGTCGATTGTCAGCCCGTTGCGACCCCTAACGATTTCACGCTTTACGCCTGTGATCTTCGTTTCAGTATCCACAAAATATTCTCGTGTCTGGAATCGTTTCGTTTCCTTGGAATGCCAAAGACAAGTCAGTTCGTCTTCGTCGATATATTTCGACAGCTTTATGCCTTCGATCAGAGGCTCGTAGAACACCTCTGGGTGGGTATCGAAGCCAAGACGCTCGAGCCAGATCAGAATTGCGGCGAAGGATGCAGGCCGAAGGCCTGTGAACCCATAGACGGACTTGTCGCGTACCTTCGGCCGTTGAAATCGCGATACTGTTGCGACCCCAGAGATTTTCAGCAGGTTCTCAGTTCCCATATCGAAAATCATTCCGCCGAGGGCCACATCGAGCGTATCAAGCCACCCTTCAATCGCGACAGTTGCGATGATTTCGTCCTTCTGCAGCTCCTTGGTCTTCGCGAGCGTTTTGGGAGACACCTGAGTGTCACGAGCGCGTTTGAGACCGTGCCAAAGTGCTTGCAAGACGCGCTGCTCGACATGGTTATCGGAAGAAGCTTTCGGTCCCGGTGCCTTTGGGGATACATTCGGGACGTCTGCACCTAAGGGAGGAGCGACGTTGGCAGATCCATTGAGCAGCGAGCTCAATCGCCCCCAACTTTGCTCCCCATGGATGCGGGCGATGACTTCAAGGGCTTGGCTGTGTCCGATCACGTGATCGGGTGCGAGAGCCGTCCTAAGGCGCTTCGCCTGCGCCTTTGCAATTTCGGGGTTGGCCGGAAGGGCCTTGGATTGATCAGTCATGGCAAGTCCTGTGCCTGAGGGTCATCGTAGTCGAGGGCTCGGTCCATTGCCGCCACGAAGACCCTTGGGAAAGGATGCCTTGTTGCGATCTTCAACTCGCATGTTCTTCATGGGGAGACCCCGGACCGGAACGGCCATGCGCGGCACCTTAGTGGTATGGGTGTCTTGGCCTCAGTGCGCAAGACCCAAGTCTGTTCATCTGTTGAAAAAAGCTCTCTGCAAATCGAAAACCGGAAGGACAACGGTACTTTCGTCTTTGTCCTGGTGTCCGCCCCACCTTCCGATCTGTCCCCACCTTGACGGCGAAGTGGGGACAGAAAAAATCCATCAATATCAATCGTGTCCCCACTGGCCCCACCTGGGCCACCGACTTCCTTTCCTTTCCCCTAGGAATGACGAGTCCACGCTAGTCCCTCCCTACTTCATGCATCGGAAAGAAAGAGGTGGGACCAGGTAGGGCCAGTGGGGACAGCATTGATTTTGAATGCATTTTTTTGGCCCCACTTTCGACGGAGGTAGGACCAAGTGGGGCCAGCAATCCAAATCGCCCGCATTGCGCATTTTTCTTGATTGCGCCCGTCCGCCGTGATTCCATCAGCGTGACCAAAGCCGAAGGCCCACTGTCTGTGAGCCTTCAACATGAACCAGACGATCTCCACGCCGGACCTGCGCCCCCAACCGGGGCCAGTTTCCCGTTCATGCATCCTCGCCCTCGATCTGGGCACCACGACCGGATGGGCCCTGCGCGGCCATGATGGTCTGATCACAAGCGGCACCGCCAGCTTCCGTCCCGGTCGCTTCGACGGCGGCGGCATGCGATACCTCCGCTTCACCAACTGGCTGGGCGAGCTGGACCGGCTGTCCGGGCCCATCGCCGCCATCTGGTTCGAAGAGGTCCGCCGCCATGTCGCGACCGACGCCGCCCATGTCTATGGCGGCCTGATGGCGACGCTGACCGCATGGGCGGAATTGCGGGGCGTGCCTTACGAGGGCGTCCCGGTTGGGACGTGGAAAAGATGCGTCTGCGGCAAAGGCAACTCCAGCAAGGACGAAGTCGTCGCGGCCATGATCGCCAGAGGTTTTGCACCTGCCACCTCCGACGAGGCCGACGCCTTGGCTATCCTTCATTGGGCAGTTTCGACGAACGGAGGCATTGATGGCTGACAAGTGGCATTCTCTGGTGGACCGTGTCTGCGAAACCTGCGGCTCTGGCTTCACGGTTCAGTACCAAACCACACGCCGCCCGGAAGGCGGGCGCTACTGCTCTGCAAATTGCAATCCGCGCACGAAGGAAATTGCTGAGAGTAAGGTCGCCCTGGCAATCGGAGCAAAGCGCGCCGAGGTCAATGTGGCCTGTGGCGGATGCGGCCGGGCATTCAGGACCAAGGTCAAGAATATTGCGCGGGGCGGCGGGTCATATTGTTCGCGCGCTTGCAACCCGGCATATCGGCGGCACTTCGAACCGAGCGAAAAACGTCGTCGCCATAACTTGGCGCGAAACTACGGACTTTCGGGCGTTGACTTCGACCGGATGCGCGTATCCCAAAAAGGTCGCTGCGCTATTTGCAGGTCACTCCCGGACGAACCCCACGGAGTGCTGGTCGTAGACCATGACCATATGACCGATCGGGTCAGACAGTTGCTGTGCAACAATTGCAATACGGCCGTTGGCCTGCTGCGCGACAATCCCGTCACTGCAACTGAGCTGGTTGTGTATCTGCTCCGACATGACCCCGATGAGGTCGACAGGCAGATCGCAATCTCGATGTTGCAGGACGCCTTGTTTTCGGAGGCAGGGCAATGAGGTGGCATCCCCACGGCTATGGCGGCCAGCGTCGCGACCCCGATCAGGTCAAGCGCGAGGGCTGGCACGAACAGGGGGTGCTGGCGGTGTCGGCCGATGATCAGCGGCTGACCTGGCCGGAACGCGAACTGGTTCGTCAGCTTGGCGAGAAGCTTTACGGGCGACGCCCGATGGGAAAGGAGGTTCGGCATGGCTGACCGCATCTGGACGGCCGAGTGCGTGGCCGATCATTTCGAGGAAGCGTTCCGCACGCTGCGCAAGCTCCCGCCCGTGAGGGCACAGGGGTTCTTCAACGCCTGGCCGCAGATCGTCCGCACCAGTCGCGAGATCGCCGCGATGGAGCCCGAGCCGATGCGGGTCTGGCCATCGGCCGCTGCCATCACCCGGCTGGAGCAGACCTCGGACTGGGTGCTGTGGATCGAGGAGGCCGAGCGCAAGCTCGTCTGGTCCCGCGCCGCACGCGTCCCATGGAAGCAGATCAGCGGCGAGATGGGCTGCGACCGCACCACGGCATGGCGGCGCTGGCAACTGGCGCTGACCAAGATCGCGGCGCGACTGAATGCGTGAGCGACTCCAATGTGTTGCAACACTTTTCCCTTCGACATCTGCAACATGTTCGTGCTATTCCGAAGGCAAGATGGGGAGAGTGCGCCGAAGGGTTCACTCTCCCCTTTGCTTTTGGGCGGATGCGGTTGGATTTCGGATTGGCTTCCGGGGTCCGGGAAGGGTCCAACCGGCGTCCATCCCGCTAACCCACTGATTTCTGGTTCCTTCCTGGCCATATTCGTATGCTGGCGGGCGAAGCGCGGCACATCGCTAGCGACAGGGCCGGATTTTTGGGAAGCCACCCGGAAGCCATCGTCGCCTGAACCGCCTGAAACACTGCAAATTCAAACCCTTGAAGCTGGACACCCCTGGTGGCCGCAGGACCCCGCGTGGAGTCCAGTCTGGACCCATGAGTCCGGAAGCCAGCGGTATCCACCCTGATCCGAGGACTGACCCGACGATGACGCCGCTGGCCAGGCTCCAGCCCTATGCCCGCAATGCCAAGGCACATGGCGCAGATCAGGTCGCGAAGATCGCCGCCAGCATGGCCGAGTTCGGTTGGACCGTGCCTTGCCTCGTGGCCGAAGAGGGCGAGTTGATCGCCGGGCATGGCCGGGTGCTTGCAGCCACGCAGTTGGGGCTGACCGAAGCGCCGGTGATCGTACTCGGGCACCTGACGGAGGCACAGCGCCGGGCGTATCGCATCGCCGACAACAAGCTGACGGAGCTTGGCACCTGGGACGAGGCGCTGCTGTCGGCGGAACTGAACGATCTGCTGGCCGAAGATTTCGACCTGTCGCTGGTCGGCTTTTCTGACGGCGAGTTGGACAAGCTGCTGGCTTTCGTGCCGGAGGGGGACGGTGAAGAAGGTGGCGCCGGGGGCTCGGTGCCGCCGGTGACCATCCCCGAACCGCCGCGTAACCCGGCATCGCGGACCGGCGATCTGTGGATCCTCGGCGAACATCGGCTGCTCTGTGGCGACAGCACCAGCGCTGCTGACGTGCGCCGCCTGATGAATGGCGAACGGGCGATCCTGTTCGCGACCGACCCGCCTTACCTCGTCGATTACGATGGATCGAACCATCCGACCCGCAACAAGGACTGGTCGGCGTCTTATGGCACCACCTGGGACGACAGTTCGCAGGGGGCCGAACTCTACGACGGGTTCATCGCAGCCGCCGTGGCGGAAGCCATCGCCGAAGATGCCGCCTGGTACTGCTGGCACGCGTCGCGCCGCCAAGCGATGCTCGAAGCCTGCTGGGAAAAGGCTGGGGCCTTCGTGCATCAGCAGATCATTTGGGTGAAGGACCGCGGGGTTCTGACCCGGTCGCACTACCTGTGGAAGCACGAGCCCTGTTTCATGGGCTGGCGCCGCCCGAACCGCCCGCCGAAGGTGGCCGAAGAAACGCTGCCATCGACATGGGCGCTGCCCAGCTTCGCCAAGGACGAACGGCCCGACCACCCGACACCGAAGCCGCTCGACGCCTTCGGGATCCCGATGCGCCAGCATGTGGCGCGGGGCGGCCTATGCTATGAACCGTTCTCGGGCTCGGGTTCGCAGATCATGGCAGGCGAAGCGAATGGCCGTCGCGTCTTCGCCATGGAAATCAGCCCGGCCTACATCGACGTGGCCGTCGAACGCTGGCAGGCCGACACCGGCCGCGACGCAATCCTCGACGGCGACGGTCGGAACTTCGCGGGCGTGAAGGCTGAGCGTCTTTCCGAATCCCCGGCCGAACCTGAAACCCTCCCCGAACCCGCCGCGTGACATGCATGACCTGGCTTTATATTCCTCCGGACGCGCTTCCGGAACGGCAGACGCATGTCTCTTCGGTCTGTCCCTCTGCTCCGGTGCGGGCGGGCTCGATCTCGGGCTTGCCATCGCCATCCCCGGATATCGTGCTGTGGGCCATGTCGAACGGGAAACCTTCGCCGCAGCCACTCTCGTGGCGCGGATGGAAGACGCGTCCCTGGATCAGGCTGTTGTCTGGGACGACGTTGGAACCTTCGACGGCCGCCCATGGCGCGGCGCGGTGGACATCGTCACTGCGGGCTATCCGTGCC
>NCDS01000003.1 GCA_002280315.1 Rhodobacterales bacterium 32-66-7
GACGGACGTTCGGACTGTTTCGAGGGGTGAACCGTGCCGGGGATTGAATTCCGCCGCAAGCGGGGCGAACATTTGCAACCACCAAAGGCCGATGCCCGATGAACCGCGCCAGCAATCGTCTCTATCATGTTCCGCTTTCGCCGTTCTGCCGCAAGGTGCGGTTGACGCTGGCGGAAAAGAAGATCGAGGTGGAACTGGTGGAGGAGCGGTACTGGGAACCCTCGCCCGACTTCCTGCGCCGCAATCCGGCGGGCAAGGTGCCGGTCCTGAAACTCGGCGCCCGTACGTTGAGCGAAAGCCAGGCGATCTGCGAGTATCTGGAAGAGGTGGTGCCCGACCCGCCCCTGATGCCAAGGGATGCCGACGGTCGGTTCGAAGTGCGCCGTCTGTGTTCCTGGTTCGACGACAAGTTCCAGCATGAGGTGACCTCCAAACTGCTTTATGAACGGGTGAACAAGAAGGTCACCGGTCAGGGCTATCCGGATTCGAAGAACGTCAAGCTCGGCTCGACCCGGATCAAGTATCACCTGGATTACATGGCCTGGCTTCTGGACCAGCGCCGCTGGCTGGCGGGGGACGCGATGACGCTGGCCGATTTCACCGCCGCCGCGCATCTGAGTTGCCTTGACTATATCAGCGACGTGGACTGGAACCGGCATGCGGTGCTGAAGGACTGGTATGCCAAGATCAAGTCGCGGCCATCGTTCCGGCCGTTGCTTGCCGACCAGATATCGGGCTTCCCACCCTCGGCGCATTATGCCGATCTGGATTTCTGAGGCCGCCGCCGGGGGTTTCACACCCCCGGACCCCCGTGGAGTATTTGGGAAAAGAGCAAATCCATGAGCGGTTTGAAGGACCGTCTGACGGAACGCGCGCTGGAGGAGGGGTTCGCGAAGGTCGGTGTGTGCCGACCGGACGCGATTCCGCTGGCACCCGAGCGGCTGCGGGCGTTTCTGGACAGTGGACGGCACGGGCAGATGGGCTGGTTGGCCGAGCGCGACGGCTGGCGGGGGAACCCGGCGGCGCTGTGGCCGGAGGCGCGGTCGGTGGTGATGCTGGCCGAGGCCTACACGCCGGAGGTGGACCCGATGGCGGGGCTTGCGGCGGGGCTGGCGTCGCGGGACCGGGGCGTGGTGTCGGTCTATGCGCAGGGGAAAGATTACCATGACCTGGTGAAGCGGCGGCTGAAGCGGCTGGGGCGCTGGCTGGTCGACGCCTTCGGCTGCGAAATCAAGGTGTTCGTCGATACCGCCCCGGTCATGGAAAAGCCCTTGGCGCAGGCGGCGGGGCTGGGATGGCAGGGCAAGCATACCAACCTTCTGGGCCGAGATCTGGGCAACTGGGTTTTCCTGGGTGCGATCTTCACCACGCTGGACCTGGAACCGGACGCGGCCGAGGGTGATCATTGCGGGTCCTGCACCGCTTGCCTCGACATCTGTCCGACGGCGGCGTTCCCTGCGCCCTATCAGCTTGATGCGCGGCGCTGCATCTCTTACCTCACGATCGAGCATCGTGGCGCGGTCGACCCGGACCTGCGCGCGCTGATGGGCAACCGGATCTATGGCTGCGACGATTGCCTGGCGGTCTGTCCCTGGAACAAGTTCGCGGTGGCTGCGCAGGAGATCGGCTATCAACCCCGCGTCGGTCTGCCGGAACTGGCCGAGCTTGCGGTTCTGGATGATGCCGGGTTTCGGGCGCGGTTTGCGGGCAGTCCGATCAAGCGGATCGGCCGCGACAGGTTCGTGCGGAACGTGCTTTATGCGATTGGAAACTCGGGCCAGCCGGGGTTGCGGTCGGTGGCGGCGGGGCTTGTGGGGGATGCCGACCCTGCCGTCGCGGATGCGGCGCGCTGGGCGGTGGGGCGACTATCGGAGGGTTGAGGGATGGACAGACTGCACGGCAAGACCGCGATCATCTCGGGCGGGGCGACCGGGATGGGGGCAGCCTCGGCACGGCTGTTTGCGGCGGAAGGGGCGGCGGTGGCGATCATCGACCGCAATGCCGAAGCGGGCCTTGCCTTGCTGGCCGAGCTGCAGTCGGCAGGTCACCGGGCGCATTTTGCCGCGGCGGATGTGTCGGTGAAGGCCGATGTCGACCGCGCGGTGGCCGAAGTGCTCGCCGCGCTTGGTCCCGCGAATGTGCTCTTCAACCATGCCGGCACTATCGTCATCAAGCCCTTCCTTGAGACCGAGGAGGCGGATTGGGACTTCCTGTTCGATGTGAACGTCAAGTCGATGTATCTGATGACCCGCGCTGTCCTGCCGCAGATGCTGGCTGCGGGAGGGGGGGCGATCATCTGCACCTCTTCGATCTCGGCGGTGTATGCGACGCCTAACGAAGTCTTGTATGACGCGACCAAGGGCGCCTGCCACATGTTCGCCCGTGCGATAGCGGTGGAGTTTCGCGATCAGGGCATCCGCTGCAACGCTGTCTGCCCTGGCTTCATCGCAACCCCGCATGGCGCGCGCGAGGTGGAGGCGCTGGCCCGGTTCGGCGTCGATGTGTCGGACGCGGCGATCCGGGCGGCGCAGGGGCGGATGGGCACGCCCGAGGATGTGGCGCGGGCGGCGTTGTTCCTTGCTTCGGACGACGCGGGTTTTGTGAACGGGGTGCAGCTGTTCGTCGACAACGGGTTCTCGGCGGTTTGACGCGCGGCATGGGCGATGGTGGTGGTTCTGCGGGCGATTCGGGGGCAAGCTGACCTCCCTTTACCCTTCAGGAGGGTGCCATGAGCCGCCATCTTGCTGATCGACAGGCCGCGACGACGCAAAGTCGGGTGGTCCATTTCCTGCGCATTGCCCGTGCGCCGCGCCAGATGTGGCACCGGGCGCAGGGGTCTGGATCGGGGTCGGGCCTCGCCCACTTCCTGCGGATCGCGCGGGGGCGAACCGTTTAGCCTGCCCAGGGCGAACCTGTTGCCGCAAGACCCGCCTTTGCGGCGAGATGACCGAAGCGAAGCCCCCAGGGTCATCTAGCAGTCGACAACCGGTGGCATCCCGCTATGGATGTCGGCAACGCAAGGGTGAGGTTGGTCTTGGGCGCGTGGGCAGGCAAGCGGGTTGTGGTGGCGGGGGGTGCCGGGTTCATTGGCACCCATCTGGCGCGGGCGCTGATCATGGCCGGGGCCGAGGTCGCGTTGGTCGACAATCTGTCGACCGGCCGCGCGGACCGGACCCCGGCGCCCCTGACAGTGGCCGACATCGCCGGGTTGGAGCGTTTGCCGCTGCCGACAGCCGAGATCGTGTTCAACCTTGCCTGTCCAGCCTCGCCCCGGGCCTATCAGGCCGATCCGGTGCAGACCTGGCGCACCTCGGTCATGGGGACTTGGACGCTGGCGCATCTGGCGCTGGCGGAGGGGGCGCGGATCGTGCAAGCCTCAACCTCCGAGGTGTATGGCGACCCGCTGGTCCATCCGCAGACCGAGGATTACGCCGGGAATGTCGCCCTTACCGGCCCGCGCGCCTGCTATGATGAGGGCAAGCGCGCGGCGGAGGTGCTGCTTTACGATCTGGCGCAGACGAGGGGGCTGGATATCCGGGTGGCGCGGATCTTCAACACCTATGGTCCGGGCATGGCGCAGGGCGACGGTCGTGCCCTGCCTGCGTTTTTCGAGGCGGCGCGGGCGGGTCAGCCCCTGCGGCTGGAGGGCGGCGGCGGCCAGACCCGCAGCTTCTGCCACGTCGACGACCTGGTGCGCGGCCTGATGGCGCTTGCGCTTTGCGAACCGGCGCGGGGCGTTCCGGTCAACCTGGGCAATCCCGACGAACGCACGATCCGCGAGGCGGCCGAGACGGTGGTGCGGCTGACTGCCAGCGCCTCACCCCTGGTGGAGGTGGCGGCGGCGGTGAATGACCCAAGGCGGCGCTGCCCCGACATCACCCGCGCCCGCAGCCTTCTGGGCTGGGAGCCGCAGGTCGGCTTCGAGGTCGGGTTGCGGTCGATGCTGGCCGACAGCGATTGATCACCAGCGCAAGAGCCGCGCGCCGATCAGGGCCGAGGCCAGGGTGACCCCGATGATCCCAAGCCCGTACCAGGTGACATAGAACAGCGGCGATTTCTCAGTGCAGTACAGGGCATAGACCATCGCGGCCAGACCGCCGCCGCAAAGGCCCGCAACCCCTCCGGCCAGCGCAGGGGCCGTCGTGGCCCCCCGGCGCAGCGCGGCCATGATCACCGCCACCGGGACCAGCGACAACAAGGGTATTGCGATGAGGCAGATGACCGCCGTCTTGCCGAACAGCGCCATTCTAAACGCCTCGGGAGGAGTGGTCAGCGCCGCCCAGGCCATCACCGCCAGCGCCGCCGCCAGAACCACCGCAAGGGGCCAGAGCCGGACCCGCCCGGCCCTCTCGGGCCGTGTCAGATCCCGGATCAACCGCAGGCTGATCAGCGCAAGGCTGCCGGCAAGCACAAAGCGAAACGCCGACAGGGGATCGCCAATAGCCCCGGCCAGGTCGGCGCGGAACCCCAGGGTAAGCCACAGCGACAGCAGCATCACCCCGACCGAGACCAGTAGCCCGGTCAGAAGCAAGGTTTCGGGACGCCGGCCAAGCGCGGTATCGGCGGCCAGCGCGCGGATCAGGGTCCCGGTCTTCATTCGACATGCCTTTTTCGCAGAACCGCGAGGGCCTTCAGCGCGCGGTGCAGGGCCACCCGGACAGCACCCTCGCTCATCCGGAGGGATTGGCCGGTTTCGGCGACGGTCGCGCCTTCAAGCCCGATCTTGCGCACGATCGTCGCCGAACGCTCGCCCAGCATGGCGATCAACCTGGCCATGTCGGCAGCCTCGGTCGGGTCGGGACCGGGGTCGGCCACAAGCTCGGCCGAGTAATCCTCGAGCGGCAGGTCGATCCGCCGACCCCGCGCGCGAAAGGCGTCGATCACCTTGTAGCGCGTGATCGCATAAAGCCAGGGCCGGACCGGCGCGCCGACGGTCCAGGTATGCCGTTTCAGATGGATTGCCAGCAGCACGTCTTGCACAACATCCTCACACCCCGCCTCACCCAGCGAGTGGCCCCTTGCCCGCACGATGCCCCGCAGAACCGGGGTGACGGACAGCAGAAAACGCTCATACGCGCGGGCGTCGCCGGAGTTTGCGGCAGCCAGCAGGTCTGCCCAGTCATCCATCGCCATCGCGCGTTCAACCTGCATTTCGCGTCTCGCGCCCATTCTGTTACACGCCGATCAAACAAGCGACCCGCCCGGACCCGGATCACCCTGTCGTGACCTTGAAACGAGCGCGCCTGCAATGATCTATACCAGTCAACGCGTTGCGCCAACGCGTGATCTGGGCGCGGGCGAATGTGCCGGCCCGAAGACGATGGAGATGAGGCCCTAGGTCCGGTACGACAGCGGCCTGAGAAGCCAGGTGCCGCCCGCATCGCGCTGCACCAGCCAGGACAAGGGAATGGTCAGCGCCAGACCAACCGCAACCGGCATCAGCCAAAGCGAAAGCTGCCCGGCCGCAGCGGTCGCCACGAGGAGAAGGCCAAGCACCGTCTCGGCGGCATGGAAGCGCGCCAGCGTGGCAAGATCGGGCTTTTGCGCCAGATGCGGCATCCAGCCGCCGTCGATCCCTGCCAGCGTCCGCAAGACCGCCTTGACCTGATGCACCATCAAGGACGGCGCGATCAGGATCGACAGCCCGATCTCGACCAGCATCGACACCACCAGCCCCGGCATTTGCCGCAGCCGAATCCCATGGTCGCGGACATGGCCGATGGCCCCGATCACGCGCGGGGCCATCAGCATGACCCCGACGATCGTGGCCAGCGCGAACTGGGTCACCAGGGGCATCTCGGGCCAGCTTGGCATGAACGGGCTTTTGGCAAAGAAGTCCGGCATCGCGCTGGGGCCGAGCACCGCCCACAAAAGGAGGAGCGCCAGCCACCAGACCGAAGCGAGATAGGCCATCGCGCCCTGCAACAGATGAAAGCGCGAGGCCGGGTGCAGCCCCGGCACCCCCAGCAGCCGCAGATGCTGCATGTTGCCCTGACACCAGCGGCGGTCACGGCGGATGTGGCCGGGCAGGGTCTCGGGCGTATCCTCGAAGCTGTCGGCGGCATCGGGCATCATGCGGACACCCCACCCGGCCCGGCGCATCAGGGCGGCCTCGACAAAGTCATGGCTCATGATCACGCCACCCCTTGGCGCGTGGCCGGGCAGATGCGGCAGGCCGGCCGAGGTGGCAAAGGCGCGGGTGCGGACCAGCGCGTTGTGGCCCAGGAAATTGGCGTCCACCCCGCTCCACACCGAAAAGCCGCGGCCAAGGTTGATGCCGTAAACCTCGGACGCAAAGGATTGCAGCCGGGACCACAGGGTCCGGCCCGGCAAGACCCGTGGCAGGCTCTGGATCAGCCCCAGCCCCGGCTCGCAGGCCATCGCGTCGGCAAGGCGGACCACGCTGTCGGGCGACATCCGGCTGTCGGCGTCAAGGATCAGCATCGCGTCGAAGGCATGCCCTTCGGTGGTGATCCAGTGGCGGAGGTTGCCGGACTTGTAATCGGTGTTGAGCGCGCGCCGCCGATAGGTCAGCGCCACCCCGGGATGGCTGCGCCGGGCGGCGGTGATGGCGGATTCCTCCGCCAAGGCGGCGGTGGCATCGCGGGTGTCGGACACCACATGCAACGAGAACCGGTGCCGCCCCTTGCCGGACAGTCCTGCCACCAGTGCCAAGGCATTGCCGATGGTGACCTCCGCCGGTTCGCCGTACATCGGCAGAAGGACAGCGACGGTCAGCCCGTGCAGGGCCTGCGCCTGCGGTCGGGGCCGCCAGAACAGGCCCAGACAGGCGACCGCCACCGACAGGACGACCCAGTAGAACGCAGCCATGGTGACCGCCACCAGCGCCCCTTCGGCCAGGCTCAGCGCGCCATCAAGGGCGAACCAGCGCAGGCTCGTCCAGCACAAGAGCGCCGTCAGACCCAGCGGTGTGACCAGCGTGGCCAGCCGCAGAATCCGGGTGCCAAGGGCGGTGCGGATGCCGGGGGCCAAGGGATCGCGGAACGGTGCGCCCAGGTCCTGGTCGGGCATCGCCAGCGGCTCGACCCCGAAATCGATGCCGGAGGGGCGGCGAAGATCGACGTTCATGCCCGCACCCAACGGTTCAGCCAGACCTCGGCCACATGTTTGCCGTTGCGCCACAGCTCGGCCCGAAGCTCGGCCCGGGGCGGATCGCCCTTCAGCGTGAAATCCAGCCGCATGCCCCCGGTCGCAGGGTTCACCTGCACGATGGGCGAGGTGATGGTACCGGCCGAGGTGGTCACCCTCGGCTCGATCTGCGCGGGGTCGTCGCCCAGCGCCGGATGCGGGGCATAGTCGATGACGAAGATCCGCCCATCCTCGAACACCCGCGCGCCGCTGCTGGTCGAGATCACCTTGGCGACCAGCCCTTCCGCCGGAGAGGTGGCGCACCAGTAAAGCCGCCAGGAGAACGCATGCTCCTGCCCGGCGGCAAGCGGGGTGGCGGGACGCCAGAAGCTGACGATGTTGTCGTTGATCTCCTTGTCGGTCGGGATCTCGACCAGGACCACCGCGCCCTTGCCCCAGTCGCCGACCGGTTCGACCCAAAGCGAGGGGCGGCGTTCGTAATGCGCTGCAAGGTCATCATAATCGCCCACATTCCGCGCGCGCTGCATCAGACCGAAGCCGTGCGGGTTGGTGTCGGCAAACACGCTCACCTCAACCTCACGCGGGTTGTTGAGCGGGCGCCACAGCATCTCGCCCGCGCCGTTCAGCATCATAAGGCCGTCACTGTCGTGCACCGCCTCGCGGAAGTCGTCAAAGCGGCTGCGGTTGATGTCGCTGAACAGGAACATGGAGGTGCCGGGGGCAAGACCGACAGCCGCAAGCTCCACCCGCGGGAAGAGGCGGGCCGAAACCTCCATCTCGGTGACCTCGCCCCTGGTGATGCGGAACTGATAGGCCCCGGTCACCGAGGGGCTGTCCATCAGGGCATGGATGACGACGGTGGCGGCACCCGGGGCGGCAGCCTCGATCCAGAATTCGCGGAAGACGGGAAACTCTTCCCCCGCCGGTTCGGCCACGTTCAGCGCCAAGCCACGGGAGGAAAGGCCATAGGCCTGCCCGCGACCGATGGCACGGAAGTAGCTTGCGCCCTGGAACACCACGTATTCCTGGAACCGCTTTTCAACCTCAAGCTCGCCCAGAAGGCGGAAACCGGAAAAGCCGGTGCCCGATTCGGCCAGCTTCG
This sequence comes from Rhodobacterales bacterium 32-66-7, assembly GCA_002280315.1. GTDB lineage: Bacteria > Pseudomonadota > Alphaproteobacteria > Rhodobacterales > Rhodobacteraceae > Tabrizicola. The sequence goes on from NCDS01000003.1 coordinate 8,213, forward strand.
GAAACTGGTCGGTCATGTCGAAGGTGCGCAATTCGAACAGGATCGACCGCGACAGCCCCCCCTCGACCGCGTTCATCGCGATCTTGTGGGGGTAATACAGGCCCGCCACGAAGAACTCTGCCTGGGCGGCGCCGGGTTGGCCGCGGTAAAGCGTGTGCCGGGTGTCGAACCAGATGCCGCGGAAGGCGTCGTAATTCATGTTGAGCCAGCCCTCATCCACCGCAGGAAGCGGAGCATGCGGGGCAGCCGCCAAGGCGCGGGCGCGGGTCACGACAGTCTCGGGCGAGAATGTGGCAGGCGGGCCAAAGGACAGGCCCGTCACCTCTTCGGCATGGGCGGGCAGCAGGCCCAGCGCGGCAAGACCACCAAGGTAGGCAAGACACTGGCGGCGGGAAGGATCGGTCATGGTCTCACTTCGATGTCTGGCTTGGCGAAAGCTGGTCCCGCCCCGGTGAGGGGAGCAGCTACCGGCCCCACGGTGGCGACGCCAGCCTCGCGCGCCCGTTGCGCGGAAATCGCCCAGGGCTGTGCCTTGAAATAGGCAGCCAGATGCGCAACGCCGATAATCACGGCAAATCCGGCAAGGTTGATCACCAGCGCAGCCAGGGGTCCGCCGCCCCAGAGGTTCAGGACCGCCCCCAACCCGCGCGCCAGCACCATCGACGTGGCAAAGACCGCCAGCGACTGCTGCCCCACGCGAGAGGTCAGGGCGATGCCCCAGGCCAGCCAACCGGTCTGCCGCAGCCTCTCCCCCCCCGGTCCGACGGCGACCCAGGCCAGATAGGCCAGCGCGAGGAAATGCACGTAGCGCAGGACGCCGAAGTGCTGCTTGTCGAACAACACGCTCCAGTCACGGCGAAACTCGCGCCCAAGCTCGAACGTCCCGAACAGCTTGTGCCAGGCGAAGGGAACCGAGATCACCACGACCGCCGCCGCAAGCCAGACCAGCCCGCGCCGCACCGGGGGGGCGGGCAGCCAGCCTGCCATCAGCGCAAAGCCGGTGAAGAACACCAGCTGCCAGGCGAAGGGGTTGAAGAACCACTCCCGCGCCGAGGGTTTGGTGAACCAAAGCTCGGCCGGCAGGTTCATCCCGGCAGTGGCCAGCGCCCAAAGCGCAAGGCTAGCCATCACCGCCAGCCCGACATGCAGACGCGCCAGCGCGACCATCACCGGGATGAGCGCGAGGATCACCAGATACATCGGCAAGATGTCGAAGTAGTTCGGCACATAGGTCAGCGTCATGAGACCCAGAAGATTCGCCCCCGGGTCGGTCAGGAACGGATAAAGGTTCAGCGCCCCGACCTCGTCCCGTGGGAAAACCCCGGTCGCGTTCAGCGTCAGCATCAAAGCCAGCGCCACGAAGAACACCCCCAGATGCACCCAGTAGACCTGCCAGATCCGCTGCAGGATCCGCAGCGTCCCGAGCACCCAGCCCGCCCGCCGGAACACCGCCCCGAAGGCAATGGCCGAAGCCATGCCCGAGCAGAACACGAACATCTCGGTCGCATCGGAAAAGCCGAAACGCGCCGGGATCCACAGGGTCCAGGGATTGTTGGTGATATGCGCAATCAGGATGATGAACATCCCGATGCCGCGAAAGAAGTCGAGCCGCAGGTCGCGGACCTTTGCCACGGTCGTCATGGTCAGACCGCCTGATGGCGCAACGTGCCAATCTGCATCAACCGGGCCTGGGCATAGCCGTCCGCCACACCTGCGCGCCGGTGCATCCGGTCGCGCAAGAGCCCCTCGGCCGCGTCGACGTAACCGCCGCGCAGGGCGGCCTCGATCGTGATGCGGTCGAAGACGTCGCGCTGGGCATGGCTGCCGCCGACGCTTTGCAGATCGACCCGCCCGGCCCGCAGATGCGCCCAGGCGTTGGAGTATTCGCCATTGGCAAAGGCAAGGATGCCCTTCGCGACGTGCAGGCCCGGATGCGCGATGACTGCCGCCGCCTCATTCCCGACGCTGTGGGTGGCCTGCATCCGCTGGATCAGCCGGGCCGCCGCCGCATCCCGCGACCCGCCACAGAGGGCAAGCATGTAGTGCAGATCGGCAAAGGCCAGGCAGCCGTCGGTGGCGCGGTGTTCGGCCAGCACGGCCAGCTCTTCCCAGCGGTCGCCGACTTGGACCCCCTCAAGCTCCAGCCGCGACAGAAGCGAGGCGGCGTTGGCGATGTCGCGGTAGTCGTCGGTCTTGTCGGCGCGGATGTCGGCATCGTAAAGTGCCAGGACCGCGTCATGCTCACCGAGGTCAAGATGCATCAGCGCCCGGTGCCACCAGACGTGGAAGCGGAAGTTGTTGCAATGCTGCCAGGACGGTTCGCGCCCCACGAGCCAGTCCAGCCCGTCGCGCGCGCGTCCGGTCATGTCATGGACATGCGCCACGGCGTGAAGGCCCCAGGCATCGTCCGGGCAAAGGTCGATCCCGTCCCGGCCCGAGCGTTCGGCGGCGGCATATTCGCCCGTCTCCTCCAGCGTGAAGGCGTGACAGCCCAAGAGGTAGCCGCGCGCCGGGTGGTCATCCCAGACCGGCAGCACCGCCTCGACCGATTTGCGCATCGCCACCGGGCGACCCATGATGAAGTGGATGGCGTGGATCAGCTTCATCGCCAGCGCATCGCGGGGATGGCGGTCCAGAACGCCCTGCATCCGTGCCGCCGCCTGCGACGGATGGCCATCGAGCCAGTCACCCAGCGCCTGCACGAAGGCCGCCTCACGCCGGGTGCCGGGCGCTGCGGCAAGCGCTGCGCCATGCGCCTCACGCGCGACGGCGACCATTTCGGACCGGGCAAGAAGCAGGCAGGACAGCCCCCGGATCGCCTGACCCAGGGCAAAATCGGGGGCCGCTGTCAGCACCCGGTTCAAGGCCGGGCCGGTACTTGCCGCGTGAGACAAGACGCCCAGGATCACCGCGTTCCAGTCACCGATCACTTCCGCCGGAAGCGAGGTGGGCATTCCACTCAGATCATCGGAAAGGGGCATGGTTCTTCTTCTATCAGGGGGCGGCAGGGCGGCGGGAGGTGTCCGGCCCGGGGAGGTCTTGACCCGTTCCAGTCGGACGGAACGCGGAAAGTGTTACGGTGATCGCTCTCTATGTCGCGCATCTCACAGCTTGGTGACCGTTTCAGTGCATCGTGCCATCGTTTTTGCCTTAGAATGCATCGTCATAGGCGCGACGAGGGATTTTGGCGGCAATCAGGGTAAAGCGGTCCTCGGTCAAGGCAGCCCTGGCGGCATCGGCCAGGGTTGTCCTGTCGGTGACCGCGACACCATGGCCGCCGAACGCCTGCGCCAGTCCGACGAAATCCGTACCAAGGCCGACACCGCCGAAATCGACGCCAAGGTTCGGCCGCTGACTGCTGCGCTGCTTCATCTCGATCAGGGAAAGGCTGTCATCGACCAGCACGCAGATCACGATGGGCAAGCCATGCGCGGTGAGAGAGGCAAGCTCACCCGCGCCCATCTCCATCCCGGCGTCACCGACGAAGGCGAGGACCGGGGCGGAGGGGCGACCAAGCTTGGCCCCTGCGGCAAGCGGCACCGCGCAGGCCATCGTGCAAAGGCCCGAGGATTGCAGCATCCCGCGCGGGGCCGGGCAGTTCCACATCTGGCTGACCAGAATGCGGTGCGCGCCACTGTCGGCGGTGATGATCGTCTCGGCCGGCATGACGGCGCGCAGGGTGGCGAACACCTGATGCGGACCCCAATGCTCCGGGCTCGCGAAGGCGGCTTTCAGCGCATGGCGCGCGGCGTCGGGTTCTTTGGCCCAGCGGGTCGGGGCCTTGTGGTTCAGGGCCTTGTGGTTCAGGGCGTCCAGAGTGACGCCGATGCCGCCGATCAGTGGCACGTCGGCCCGGTGCATCGCATGGTCGCGGCGGGTTGGTGAAATCTCGATCACCGTTTGGTGCGGCCCGAAGGGATTGCGCCAGCCGATCCGCATCTCGATCGGGTCATAACCGAGAAGAAGGATCGTATCCGCCTCGACAATCAGGGGCATCAGAATGCGGTCGGCCTTCGGCGAAAGCCCCGCCGCGCCCAGACACAAGGGGTGGACTTCGGGCATGAGGCCCTTGCCCTTGTAGGTGGTGATCAGCGGGATGTTGTGCGCACGGCAAAACTCGGTGATCGCGGGACCGGCATGTTCGTTCACCGCATCGACCCCGGCAATTGCCAAGGGCCGCTTTGCGCCCTCCAGCGCCGAGCGGGCTTCGGCCAGACCCGCTTCAGGGGGCAGGCCGGGCACAGTGGCCCATATGCGGGCAAAAGGAGCCTCGGTCGCCATGGCCTCGGCGACGCTGATCGGCACATCGACATGCACCGGCCCGGGCTGGCCCGACAGGGCAAGCGCGATGGCCTTGGCCATGCCCGCACCGACCGCACCATGGGCCAGCCGGAAGCTGCCCTTCACCACCGGACGCAGCAGCGCCTGATGGTCAAGGATCTGGTGGGTATAGGTCTCGGCCTCCGCCGCATCGACGCAACCGGTCAGGAAGATCAGCGGCACCCGGTCCTGCATCGCATTGGCGACGACGTTGACCGCATTCGTTACCCCCGGGCCCAGCGTGGCAACCAGAACCGGCAAGGCCCCGGTCATGTGCCACAGCCCCTCGGCCATGAAACCGCCGGAGTTTTCGTGCTTGACCAGCAGAAAGCGCAGCCCGGCGGCATCAAGCCCCTGCATCAGGGCCAGAACCTCACCCCCCGGGATGCCGAAAGCATGCGTCGCGCCAGCCTTGGCCAGCGCTGCGCCGATGATGTCGGCCCCCGTCCGGGTGGTGGATGCGGTCATCGACGCGGCGTCCCTGTTCGGCCTTGAAAAAGGGCGCTGCGGGCGGAATTGCCGCGCCGCAGCATCATTGGTCAGGCGGATAAACCGCTATCCCGCTGCCGTCAATTCTGAACCGGTGCCGATGACGCAAAGTTGGGGATCACGTCGGTCGAGGCGGCTTCGCTTTCCAGACCCGGCCAGTTGCCCTCCGAGATGGCCAGGTTGCCCGGGATGTCTTCCTCCCAGAAGCCGACCACGGACTTGGTGATGTTGAGGTAAAGCTTTCCGTCGATGATCCGCCACAGCGTCGGGTTGGCCGGAACCTTGCCGCCCTTGGCCACGCCATAGGCGCAGTGGCCGTCGTATTGCGGCGCGAAGCTTTCCGGGTCGGCCATAAAGCGGTCGCGGTTCTCCTCGGTCGCGAAGGCAAAGACCGCGCCGTTGTACTCGGCCGTGATCGAGGCAACGCCAGGCAGCGGGCTTTGCTGCGGCTCACCCACCGGGGATTGCGGCAGGTCGAAGTAGGACACGACATCATAGCCCGACACGGCAAAGCCGGTCGCATCGACATATTGCTCGCCGGCGAGGACCGAGCCGACAAATCCGAAGGAGAGAACAAGCGCGAGGGCGGTGGTCTTGAACATGGCGTGTTTCCTGGGCTTGAGGGACTGACAGCAATCAATTCGTCACGAAGCCTGCTGCCTAACATGTGTGACCATGTTATCGCAGTATCGTGATCATGCGCTCAGCCGATGATGCCGTCGCGTTTCAGGGCGGCCAGGTCATCCGCCCCAAGACCCAGGGTGGCAAGCACCCGCAGCGTATCTTCGCCCAGCGTCGGCGGCGGCTTGGTCGGCACGACCGGCGTATCCGAGAGCTTGAGGGGGTTGCCGATCAGATCGACATGCCCCGTGCCCGAAACCGGATGCGGCAGCCTTAACCGCATGCCCCTAGCTGCGACCTGGGGGCTGGCGAAGACCTGGGCAAGGTCATTGACCGGACCGGCGGGCACACCCTCAGCCTCGCACAGCGCCAGCCACTCGGCGGCGGGGCGACCGGCGGTCAAGGCCGACAGGAGCGGGATCAATACCTCGCGGTTCCGCACCCGGGCGGCGTTGGTGGCAAAGCGGGCATCACTCGCCAACCCGGGCGCACCTGCCGCCGTCACGAACCGGGCAAACTGCGCGTCATTGCCGACGGCAAGGATGAAACTCCCGTCGCTGGCGGGAAAGGTGCCGTAGGGCACGATCGTCGGATGGTCATTGCCGCGCCGGGGCGGCACGACGCCATCGGTGAGGTAGCCGACGCCCTGATTGACCAGCATCGCCACCTGCGCGTCCATCAGCGCCACGTCGATGTGCTGCCCCCGCCCGGTCGTCGCCCGCGCGGTCACCGCAGCCAGAATACCGACCGCGGCATACATCCCGCACATCAGATCGGCGATGCCGACCCCGGCCTTCAGCGGCGGACCCTCGGCCTCACCGGTCAGGCTCATCAGACCCGCCTCACCCTGGACCAGAAAGTCATAGCCCGCGCGGTGGGCGTTCGGGCCGGTCTGGCCGAAGCCGGTGATGGAGCAATAGATGAGCCGTGGATTGGCCTGTGACAGCGTCGGGTAATCCAGCCCGTAGCGCGCCAGATCGCCGGGCTTGAAATTCTCGACCAGAATGTCCGACTGCGCGGCCAGCTTTTGCACCAGCTCTTGACCGCGCTTGTCGGCAATGTTGATCGCAACCGAATGCTTGCCGCGATTGGCCGAGAGATAATAGGCGCTCTCCCGCGTCTCGGCCCCCGCTGCATCGGTCACGAACGGCGGACCCCAGCCCCGCGTGTCATCGCCGACCCCGGGGCGCTCGATCTTGATGACCTCCGCCCCAAGGTCGGCCAAGGCTTGCGTCGCTGTCGGCCCGGCGAGGATGCGGGAGAGGTCAAGCACCCGCAGCCCGGCAAGAGCTTGGGGCGAAGTGGTGGGATCCGGGGGTGTCATGACCTCAAGCCCGCACCAGCGCCTCATACTCGGTCGCGACGCGTTTGGTGAGGTCGCCGACCTCGAAATTGTAATCGCCGATCTGGCCGACGGGGGTCACTTCGGCTGCGGTGCCGGTGAGCCAGCATTGCTCGAACCCCTCAAGCTCTTCGGGCATGATGTGGCGTTCGTGGACCTTGATCTGCATATCTTTCAGCATCCCGATGACGGTCTGCCTTGTGATGCCGTTCAGGAAAGCATCGGCCTTGGGGGTATGCACCTCGCCGTCCTTGACGAAGAAGATATTCGCGCCCGTCGCCTCGGCCACGTAGCCGCGATAGTCGAACATCATGGCATCCGAACACCCCTTCGCCTCGGCCGCGTGTTTCGACATGGTGCAGATCATGTAAAGACCGGCGGCCTTGGCGGCGTGGGGGATGGTTTCCGGCGAGGGGCGCTTCCATTTGGCGATATCAAGCTTCGCGCCCTTGAACTTGGCGTCGCCGTAGTAGTTGCCCCAGGTCCAGCAGGCCACGGCCATGCGGATCGGGTTCTTGTTGGCCGCGACCCCCATCATCTCACCCGCGCCACGCCAGGCGATGGCGCGCACATAGGCGTCGGTCAGGTTGTTGGCCTTGAGGGTGGCCTCCTTGGCGGCGTTGATCTCAGCCACGCTGTAAGGCAGCGGCATGTCGAGAAGCTCACCCGACATGCGCAGACGCTCGGAGTGTTCGGTGGATTTGAAGATCTTGCCGTTGTAGCACCGCTCGCCTTCAAAGACCGAAGAGGCGTAGTGCATCGCATGGGTCAGGATGTGGACGTTGGCCGACCGCCAGTCCACCAGCTTGCCATCCATCCAGATGAACCCGTCCCGATCGTCATAGCCCGCCATCGCACCCTCCTGCTTTGCAAATGTTGCGCAGGAAAGGTCCGCTTCGGACAGATTCTTGCGTCAAATCGGGGTAGAGCTATGGGTTCGCGCTTGGAAAGTCAATAAGGCTGACGTACCTTCACGGGAAAGACGGAGGGTGCCATGGCCGAGACCAGCGGTAGCGAAGGCTTGCTGTTCCTGACGGACGAACAGCTCCGGAAGGGGATCGAGGCGATGTTCTTTGCCTATCGCGGCTTTACCGCCGATCCGGACCGGATTCTGGAAGGCAAGGACTACGGCCGCGCCCACCACCGGGCGATCCATTTCATCAACCGCAGTCCGGGAACCACGGTGTCGAACCTTTTGTCGATCCTCGGGGTGACGAAACAGTCGCTGAACCGGGTGCTGCGCACGCTGATCGAAGACGGCCTGGTCCGTACCGAAAAGGGCCGCGTCGATGCCCGTGAGCGGCATCTTTACCTGACCGAGAGCGGCAAGGCGCTGGAGCGTGAGCTGTCGGACGCGCAACGGGCGCGGATGCGGGCGGCTTATCGGGCAGCCGGGCCGGTCGCGGTGCAGGGCTTTCGGCAGGTGCTTGAGGCAATGATGGACCCGGCCATCCGTCAGCAGTACAACCGTCTGAAAGAGGGCGGTTGAAAGAGGGTGCCGATGTCGGCAAACGATGCGCATCTGCTGATCGTCGATGATGACGAACGCATCCGGGGGCTTTTGCAGAAGTTCCTGATGCGCAACGGCTATCTGGTGTCGGTCGCGCGCGATGCAGCCCAGGCGCGCCGGTTGCTGGCGGGGCTTGAGTTCGACATGATCGTGCTCGACGTGATGATGCCGGGCGAGGATGGCGTCAGCCTGACCCGCGATCTGCGCCAGCGGATGACGACGCCGATCATGCTTCTGACCGCGCGGGGTGAGACCGGCAACCGGATCGAGGGGCTCGAGGCCGGGGCGGATGACTACCTTGCCAAGCCGTTCGAGCCGAAGGAGCTTCTCCTGCGGATCAACGCGATCCTGCGCCGGGTGCCCATGGTGCAACCGGTGGAGCCGGTGCGGCAGGTCCTCCATCTTGGGCCGGTGCGGTTCGACCTTGATCGGGGCGAGATGTGGCGCGGCGATGCCCCGGTACGGCTGACCGCAACCGAGGTGCAGCTGATGCGCACCTTTGCCGCCGAACCGGGGGTGGCCATCGCGCGCGGGCGGCTGGCGGGCGACGGCCTGCGCGCCGATCCGGCGCAGGAGCGCGCGGTGGATGTGCAGATCACCCGCCTTCGCCGGAAGATCGAGGATGACCCGAAGACGCCGCGCTATCTGCAGACGGTGCGGGGCGAGGGGTACATGTTGCAGCCGGATTGATCCTGGGCCGACCAGCGGGGGCCAGCCCCCGCGCCCCCGGGATATTTGGGCAGAAAGGATGAAGGTGGAGTGGTTCTGGTTTTCAGCGATGCGGCCTTTGCCGGGCATGTGACGCCACCGGGCCATCCGGAGCGGGTGGAGCGGCTGGCAGCGGTGGAGCGCGGGCTTTCCGGGCTAGTGGTTGAGCGGCGGGAGTGTCCGATGGGAGATGTGGGCGATGTGCTGCGCTGCCATCCGGCGCGGCATGTGGAGCGGGTCAGGGCGGCGGTGCCTGTGGAGGGTTGGGCCGAGCTGGATGGGGATACGTACCTGTCGCCGGGGTCGTATGACGCCGCGATGCGGGCGGTGGGCGGGATCTGCGCGGCGGTGGATGCGGTGATCTCGGGCGCGGCGCGGACCGCCTTTGTCGCCGGGCGGCCGCCGGGTCACCATGCCGAGCGTGAGGTGGCGATGGGGTTCTGTCTCTTCGGCACCGTGGCCATCGCGGCGAAGCGGGCGTTGGAGGTGCACGGGCTTGGCCGTGTCGCCATCGTCGATTTCGACGTGCATCACGGGAACGGGACGCAGGATGTGCTGTGGGACGAGGGGCGGTGTCTGTTCGCCTCCTCGCACCAGATGCCGCTTTTTCCCGGCACCGGGCGGGTGGAGGAGCGGGGGGCGCAGGGGCAGGTCCTGAACGTGCCGCTGCGCGCAGGCTCGGGTGGGGTGGCGATGCGAGAGGCTTATGAGCGGCAGGTGTTTCCCGCGCTGGACGCCTGGGGGCCGGAGCTTCTGCTGATCTCGGCCGGGTTCGATGCGCATGCCGATGATCCACTTGCGGGGCTGGAGTGGCAGGCGGAGGATTATCGGTGGCTCACCGACCGGCTGTGCGATTTCGCCGGGGGGCGGGTGGTGTCCTCGCTTGAGGGGGGTTATGATCCGGGGGCATTGGCGGCTTCGGTCGCGGCGCATGTGGGCGTGTTGAAGGAGCGGGGCCGATGACCGATAAAGCCGTTGAGAGCATGAGCTTCGAAGAGGCGATGGCCGCGCTGGAGCAGGTCGTGGGCGCGCTGGAGCGGGGCGAAGTGCCGCTGGACCAGTCGATAGCACTTTACGAACGCGGCGCGGCCTTGAAGGCGCATTGCGCGAGAAAGCTCGCCGAAGCCGAGGAGAAGGTGGAACTGATCCGCGCCCAGGAAGGCCGCGCGGTCGGGACCACTCCGGTGGAGGGGATGTGAGCTTTCCGGACCGGCTTGCGGCGGTTCAGCGGATGGTAGAGGAGCGGCTGGACCATCGTCTGGCTGGAATGGGCGATGAGCCTGTGGTGCAGGCGATGCGCTATGCCGTGACCGGGGGCAAACGCTTGCGCGCCTTTCTGGTGCTGGAGGGTGCGGCGCTGCATGGGATAGCGGACCATCAGTCGCTGGATGCGGCTGCGGCAATCGAGGCGATGCATGCCTATTCGCTGGTCCATGACGATCTGCCCTGCATGGATGATGACGACATGCGGCGGGGGCAGCCGACGGTGCATGTGAAGTGGGATGAGGCGACGGCGGTTCTGGCGGGCGATGCCTTGCAGGCGCTGGCGTTCGACCTTCTGACCCATCCGTCCGGTGTGGCCGAGAGGGCTCAGCTTGCCCTTGTTGCCGGCATGGCCCATGCGGCGGGGGCAATGGGGATGGTTCTGGGCCAGGCGCTGGATATCGCAGCCGAGACGGCGGTGACCCCCCTTACCCTGTCCGAGGTCGAGCGGCTTCAGCAGGGCAAGACCGGGGCGCTGATCAACTGGGCGGCGACGGCGGGACCGGTGATGGCGCTTGCCGACCCGGGGCCGATGCGCCGCTATGCCACGGCGCTGGGGCTTGCGTTCCAGATCGCCGATGACATCCTTGACGCGACCGGGGATGAGGCCAAGACCGGCAAGCGCGTCGGCAAGGATGCGGGGGCCGGGAAGGCAACCTTCGTCTCACTTCTGGGGTTGGAGGGGGCGCAGTCCCGCGCCCGTGCCCTCGTGGCCGAAGCGGAGGCCGCGCTTGCAGGTTACGGTGATCGGGCAGCGTACCTGGTTGCCGCAGCGCGGTTCGTGATCGCGCGCGAGATGTGATGAGGCTGGCATGACCGACCGACCGAAGACCCCGCTTCTGGACCGGGTCACCCTGCCCGCCGACTTGAAGGCGCTCAGCGACCGGCAGTTGCGGCAGCTGGCCGATGAGCTTCGGGCCGAGACGATCAGCGCGGTGTCGGTCACCGGCGGGCATCTTGGCGCGGGGCTTGGCGTGGTGGAACTGACCGTGGCCCTGCACGCGGTCTTTGACACGCCCCGCGACAAGTTGATCTGGGATGTCGGGCACCAATGCTATCCGCACAAGATCCTGACCGGGCGGCGCGACCGGATCCGGACCCTGCGGACCGAAGGCGGGCTTTCGGGTTTCACCAAGCGGTCGGAAAGCCCGTATGATCCGTTCGGCGCGGCGCATTCCAGCACCTCGATCAGCGCTGCTTTGGGTTTTGCCATGGCGGCCGACCTGGGCGGTGATCCGGGCGATGCCATCGCTGTGATCGGCGACGGGGCGATGTCGGCCGGCATGGCGTTCGAGGCGATGAACAACGCCGGGCATCTGAAACAGCGCCTCTTCGTCATCCTGAACGACAACGAGATGTCGATTGCGCCACCGGTTGGCGCGCTTTCGGCCTATCTGACAAGGCTTTACGCCGAAGCGCCGATGCATGACCTGAAAGAGGTTGCGAAAGGGTTCGTAAGCCTTTTGCCGCCGCCCTTGCAGGAGGGGGCGAAGCGGGCGAAAGACATGCTCAAGGGCCTGGCGATCGGCGGCACCCTGTTCGAGGCGCTGGGCTTTTCCTATGTCGGCCCGATCGACGGGCATGACCTTGACGCGCTTCTGCCGGTCCTGCGCACCGTGAAGGCGCGGGCGACGGGGCCGATGCTGATCCATGTGCTGACGAAGAAAGGCAAGGGCTATGCCCCGGCAGAGGCGGCGCGGGACAAGGGCCATGCCACGGGCAAGTTCGATGTGTTGACCGGGGTGCAGGCCAAGGCGGCGTCGAACGCGCCCGCCTATACCAAGGTCTTCGCGCAAAGCCTGGTGGCCGAGGCGGAGCGGGATGCGAAGATCGTCGCCGTGACTGCCGCGATGCCGGACGGCACCGGGTTGAACCTGTTTCACGACCGCTTTCCGAAGCGCTGCTTCGATGTGGGCATCGCCGAGCAGCATGCGGTGACCTTCAGCGCCGGGCTGGCTGCGGGCGGGATGAAGCCGTTCTGCGCGATCTATTCGACCTTCCTGCAGCGCGGCTATGATCAGGTCGTGCATGACGTGGCGATCCAGCGACTGCCGGTGCGCTTTGCCGTCGACCGCGCCGGGTTGGTCGGCGCGGATGGGGCGACGCATGCCGGGGCGTTCGACATCGGCTTTCTCGCCAACCTCCCCGGTTTTGTGGTCATGGCCGCCGCGGATGAGGCGGAGCTTGCCCATATGGTCGCCACCGCCGCCGCGCATGACCTTGGGCCGATTGCGTTTCGCTTTCCCCGGGGCGATGGCGTGGGGGTCGAGATGCCCGCGCGCGGTGTGCCGCTGACGATCGGCAAGGGTCGGGTGATCCGCGAAGGCTCTCGCGTGGCGCTTTTGTCCTTCGGCACCCGGCTGGCCGAGGTCCTGAAAGCCGCCGAGGCGCTGACCACGCGGGGCGTGTCGGTCACCGTCGCCGACGCCCGCTTTGCCAAGCCGCTGGATGAGGGGCTGATCCTGCACCTCGCATCGCATCACGAGGCGCTGATCACGGTCGAAGAGGGCGTGGTTGGCGGCTTTGGCAGCCATGTCGCGCAGTTGCTCGCCGACCGGGGGGTGTTCGACCGGGGCCTGAAATACCGCAGCATGGTCCTGCCGGATATCTTCATCGACCAGGCCAGCCCGGAGGCGATGTATCGCGTCGCCGGGATGGAGGCCGGGCAGATCGAAGAGCGGGTGCTGGGCGTGCTGGGCGTGGCGGTGGTCGGGATGCGGGCCTGAATGGACATCGGTTCGGTACGCCCATAGACTCGCACTATCCGAAAACCGGAGATGACATGGCCGTTCCTTCTCTGAAAGACCTGCTTCTGCCCTGCTTGCGGTTGTTAGCAGGTGAGGCGAGGAATACCCGCGAATGCTTGCCTCATCTGAAAGAACAGTTCGGACTAAGCTCGCTGGAAATGGAAGAGATGATCCCCAGCGGAACACGTACGCGCATATTTGATCGCGCAGATTGGGCCGTTCATCATTTGTTCAAGGCCGGTCTGGTCGACCGCCCACAGCGTGGAGTTTATGTAGCTTCTCAAGCAGGACGCGAAGTCTTGGCGACCCCCGGAGCGATCCTGAACCTTGCCGAATTGAGACGCAGTGCGACGATGCGCGCCGCGCTACAAACTGGCGCCGACGACAGTCCTGACAGGATGCCACCTCCGCCATTGCTAGAAGAAGCCCCCGAAGACTCGATTGCAGCCGCTCATGCTGAATTGGAAGTCGCGTTGGCCGAGAACCTCCTCACGCAACTGCAGGCCATTGCTCCAGTCCAGTTCGAACGACTGATCCTCGAATTGCTTACCAAGATGGGGTACGGGGCCGGCAAGCTGGCCAACAGCCAGATGACCAAGGCGTCCGGCGACGGCGGCATCGATGGGATCATCAACGAAGATGCCCTCGGCCTCGACGCGGTCTACATCCAGGCCAAGCGCTATGCCCCTGACAGCAAGGTCGGGCGTCCCGCGTTGCAAGCCTTTGTCGGATCACTGACCGGCGAGGGGGCGAACAAGGGCGTTTTCGTAACCACCTCGGATTTCTCGCGTGAGGCGCGGGACTATCTCACTCGTGTGCAGCACCGTATTGTCCTCATCAACGGCGACCGGCTGGCGCGGTTGATGATTGCGCATGAGGTCGGCGTCAGGGCGCGCAAGACCTATGTGCTACGCTCGGTCGATGAGGATTACTTCAGCGGGGTCTGAGCGACTGGGCCCAGCGACCGAAGCCAAGGAAGAATGGTGCCGCTGAAGGGACTCGAACCCCCGACCCCATCATTACGAATGACGTGCTCTACCAGCTGAGCTACAGCGGCATTCTTCCTGATCGCGGGCGGGGTGTAGCACTGCCCCCTTGCCCTGTGTAGCCCTAATTTGCGCGGCGGGCGATGTCGTCGGGGGCGATGTCGTCCGGGAGGTCTGGTTCGGGTTCCGGCGGCGGGGGCAGGCTTGTTGGCGTCGGGCGCGCCTCCATCAGCGGCAGAAGGTCGACAAGGCCGGGAAGCGGGGTGACCGTAGGGGGTGGTTCGCGCCAGGACAGCGTGTCGAAGCTGCCGCAATTGTCGCAGATCGGACCCCAGGCGGCGCGGATCGCCTGGCATTTGTCGCAGCACCATTGCGGACCGCGCGGCGCGGCGAGGGCTTGCGCCACAAGGTCGCGCACCACCGCATCCTCGGCCCCTTCACCGCGCGCGATGGCGGCGAGGATCGCTAGCGACCGCTGCGTCGGGTGCACCGTCGCCACATCCCCCAAAGCGCGGCGGGCGGCGGGAAAATCCTCGGCCTGGACGGCGGCGAGGTCGGGGTGGGGCAGCACCTCCCACGCCTTTTTCAACACGCGGGTGGCGCCCTTCTTGTCGCCCTTCTCGGCCAACCCGCGCGCGGCCATCGCGGCGGCGGGGATCAGGTCGGGCGAAAGGCGATTGGCCTCGATCGCGGCTTCCCGCGCCTCGATGCTGGCGTTGTCGTCGAACACGGTCCTGGCCTGCTGGAGCGCCAGCACCGCATCCCGGCGACGATAGACATCGCGCGGCAGGGTGCCGCCCTTCAGCTTGGCCCCAAGCGTGGTCCGCGCGCCGGACCAATCGCCCGCATCCGATTGCAGGCGGAGGAGGATATCCTGCGTCTCGGCATGCCTGGGGCGCAGCTGGAACGCCTTTTCCGCCAGCTTCAGCGCCACCTCACGATCCCCCTCGGCCAGTTTCTGCTGGAGAAGGCCGCGCACGCCGACGAAGCGGGTCTTGTCATCGGCCAGCAGCGCCTTGTACGCCTCGGTCGCGCGGGTACGGTCGCCGGCTGCCTCGGCGGCCTGGGCGACCAGCAGCGTGGTAAGCTCCGGTTTGTTGAGCAGCCGTTCTGCGGCCTGCGCGCGGGTCAGGGCCTGCCGCGCCTCACCCGAAGCAAGGGCCATCATCGCCTCGGACAGCGCGCGATAGCCTTTGCGTTCGCGGTTGCGGTTGAAATAGCGCGAGATCGCTGTCTCATCGCCGTTCAGAAAGTGGAAGGTGGCGTTCAGAAGGCCGATGATCCTGAAGATCAGCCACGCCAGGATCAGCGCCACCAGGCCAAGCACCACGCCCTGCAGCGGGCCGATGGAAAACTCCCAGCCCGCCACGGTGATCCGCATCGTGCCGCCAACCTCGGCCAGCCAGACCGCGCCGAGGGCCAGGGCGGCGATGGCGGCGATGAAGACGATGACGCGGGTCAGCGACCACAGCATCACATCGCCTCCGACAGCGCACTGTCCACCGCCACCCGGGCGGAGGCTTGGGCGATCCAATCCTCCAACGGCGCGCGAAGGTCGGGGGGAAGCGCCGCAAGTTCGGTCAGCGCGTCGGCAAGCCGCCCCTCGCCCAGCGCAAATTCGGCGCGGGACAGGATGGCGTCGGGATCATCCCCGTCGCGCGGGGTGACGGAGCGGGCACCGGTCTGGTCGGCAAGGAAGTCGGTCAGGCGGCTGCCCCAACCGTCGTCGCCATCCGTGCGCCGGGCAAGTTGCAGCGCGGCGCGGGCGGCATCCGGGAAGCTGGCCTGAAGTTCGGCAAGGGGGGTGACACCGGCCACATGCGGCGCAAGCGCGGCGGTGAGATCGGGGTCGGTGATCGCGGCAAGCTCGGCCTCGAAACCGGTGCCGGTGACCACGACCTCGGCCAGGGCCTCAAGCGCACGGGCTTCCTCGGCTGCTCTGGCCACCTCGGCGGTGGCGGCGGCCTGGGCTTCGGCGGCGGCCTCCAACTCGGCCAGACGGGCAAGCGCGGCCTCGATCTCGGCGGGGTCGCCGGTGGCTGTCGGCAGGGTTGCGACGGACTCTTCCAGCGTGGCGAGCCTTGCGGCAAGCGCTGAGGTGTCGGGACCGGCACCGGGCGGGGTAGCCTCCAGCACCCCAAGGCGCTGGTCAAGATCGTCGATCCGCGACAGATCGGGCGGCACGGGGTCCGGCCGCGCCTCAAGTGCGGCGATGCGGTCAACCAGCTCTGTCATCCCGGCGGCAAGGTCTGACTGGCGTTCGGCCAAGGCGGTGATCTCTTCCGACCGGTCCACAGGCTGGAGGCCGAGAAGGTCGAAATGCGCAAGACCAAAGCCACCCGCCGCAGCCAGCACCCCGCCGATGACCGGGCCAAGGACGCCCAGCCCGCGCGATGGTGCCCGTGACGGCGAGGGGGGAGGATCCGCCGCCTCGGCCAAGGCAGGGGTGGCCATATCGGGCTGGGCATCAGGCCCGTCCGGGCCGTGGTCGGCGGGCACGATCCCCTCCGCCTCGGCGACCAAAGGCTCGACCGCGGCCGGGTGGTTTTCCACCGGGTTGTCGGGCACCGGAGTCTTGCGTCTGGTCATGGCAATGGCCCTTTCGCCTTCGGTGCGCCTTACCTAAGCACCCAAAGGGGCATCCTTCAAGGCGGGGCGATCAGGTCCAGAAGATCGCCGACCGCATCCAGCAGGCTTTCGCCATCGGGTCGCGCTGCGACGTGGATCTGCCGCGCCGGTACCCCTGCACTGGCCATGGCGGCGGCCTCGCTGATGACAACCAGATGCAGATCGGCGCTGATCGTTTGCGGCAGTTGCGCCTGAAACAGCCTGGCGCTGCGCGGCGAGAACAGGGGCACGATCACCGGCCCCTTCTGGCGCAGCACGCCCTGCGCCGCTTCTGAAAGCGGCAGGTCAAACTGCCGGTAGACGACCGCCTCATCCGTCGGAATGCCTTGCGAGGTCAGCCGCCCCGCCAGATCGCCGCGCACGACCGCTCCACGCAGATGCAGAAGCTTGCCGCCCGCGTTCTGCGACACAAGATAGCCGATCACCTCTTCCGAGGCGCCATCGGCGGAGACCGCGTCGAACCCTGCCACACGCGCGCGGGCTGCGGTGGCCTTGCCGACACAGATCGCGCGCTTCGGCAGGGTGTGGGCCAAAGACGCCACCGCTGCAACACCGATGATCGAAGTGAAGATGACCGCCGCATGGGGACCCTTCGGCAGGTCGATCGGCGGGAAATCCGTCCGCATCAGGGGCGACTGGACCACGGCTATCCGGCTGCCGAAGCGGTCCTCTACCGTGCGGCCAAATCCTTCGGCATGCTCCAGGGGCCGCGTCACGAGCAACGGCACGCCTGGCTGGCCGGATCGCCCCGGTTCCGGTTTCTGTTCGGTCCATTGTGTCGTCATGGGCAGGGTGTTACCTGCAAACCACCCCTCTGACAACGACGGCAATGCACCAGACCCTGACCCTGCTTGGCATCGAATCCAGTTGCGACGATACCGCTGCGGCGGTGGTCCGTCTGGACGATGCCGGTCCGAAGATCCTGTCGTCCGAGGTGATGGGCCAGACGGCGCTTCATGCGGCGTTCGGCGGGGTGGTGCCGGAAATCGCCGCCCGCGCGCATGCCGAGCGGTTGGATGGCGTGGTCGGCGATGCCTTGGCCCGGGCCGGGGTCGGGCTGGGCGATCTTGATGCGATTGCGGTGACGGCGGGGCCGGGTCTGATCGGCGGGGTTCTGTCGGGGGTGATGCTGGCGCGGGGGCTTGCGGCGGCGACGGGGCTGCCGTTGATCGGGGTCAATCACCTTGCCGGGCATGCGCTGACCCCCCGGCTGACGGATGCTGTGGCCTTTCCTTACCTGATGCTGCTGGTGTCTGGCGGGCATTGCCAGTTCCTCGCGGTCGAGGGGGTGGACCGGTTCCGCCGCCTTGGTGGCACGATCGACGACGCCCCGGGCGAGGCGTTCGACAAGACCGCGAAGCTTCTGGCCTTGCCGCAACCCGGCGGCCCGGCGGTGGAGGGGGAGGCTGCCACGGGCAACCCGGCGCGGTTCCGGTTTCCAAGGCCGCTTCTGGATCGGGACGGCTGCGACATGTCGTTCTCGGGCCTGAAGACCGCCCTTCTGCGGGCGCGCGATATGCTGGTGGCGGCGCAGGGCGGGATCACCCGGCAGGACCGGCGTGATCTATGTGCCGGGTTCCAGGCCGCGGTGGCCGAGGTTCTGGCGGTGAAGACCGAACGCGCGCTTGGCATGGCTGATCTGCCATTTACCGCGCTCTGTGTCGCGGGTGGGGTTGCGGCGAACCAGACGATCCGCGCGGGGTTGGAGGCGGTTGCCGGGCAGGCCGGACTCCCCTTTGTCGCCCCGCCGCTGCGGCTTTGCACCGACAATGCCGCGATGATCGCCTGGGTCGGGATCGAGCGGCTGCGCGCCGGTTTGCCGGTTGTGGAAGACTTTGTCGCCCGGCCGCGCTGGCCGCTCGATGACCGCTCTCCGTCGCTGCTGGGGTCGGGCAAGAAGGGGGCCAAGGCGTGATCGGCATCGCCGGGGCCGGGGCGTTCGGCACCGCACTGGCCGTGGCGTTGGCAAGGGCCGGGCACAAGGTGCGGCTTTGGGCGCGCGACCCGGCTTCGGTGGACCGAATGCGCGACACCCGGCGGAATGAGGTGGCGCTGCCGGGGATCGACCTGCCCGAAGCCTTGTCGCTGCATGACAACATCGCCGACATCTGCGGCGGCAAGGCGATGTTGCTGGCCGTGCCGATGCAAAGCCTAGCGGTGCTGCTGAAGGCGCGGGGTGAGGTCACCGCCGCGCAGCCCCTGGTGGCCTGCTGCAAGGGCATTGATCTTGCCACCCTGCGCGGTCCGGTTGCGCTGATCCGTGCGCTTCGGCCCGGAGCGACCGCCGCCATCCTGACCGGGCCCAGCTTTGCCACCGACATCGCCCGTGGCCTGCCGACCGCATTGACCCTGGCCGCAGCCGATGGCGGCGCGGCGCTGCAGGCCCGTCTGTCCACCCCGACCCTGCGGCGCGGCTATGCCGAGATGGTGCGGCTTGCCGAAGCGATGGGTGCCCGGGCCGAGACGCTGGCGGGCCTCTCCGGCCTTGGCGATCTCGTGCTGACCTGCACCTCGCACCAGTCGCGCAACTTTCGCCATGGCCTGGCGCTTGGGCGGAGAGAGGCGTCTGCCCAGGGCGTGACGGTCGAAGGTATCGCTACGGCCAGGGCGGTCGTGAGGGTAGCGGCGGAGCATCGGGTGGATATGCCGGTGGCCACGATGGTCGACGCCCTTGCCTCGGGTCGGGTAGCGCTGGATGATGCGATTGGCCAATTGCTCCGCCGACCCTTGAAACCCGAATGACCGGAAAGAACGACCATGCGCCTCGCCCTCATCTGCCTTGACAAGCCGAACGCGCTCCAGACCCGGGTCGAGAACCGGGCGGCGCATCTGGCGCATATCGAAGCCTCGGGCGTGGTCGAACAGGCCGGTCCGTTCATCGACGCAGCCGGGCAGATGTGCGGCAGCCTGATCATCCTGACCGTCGCCACCCGCGCCGAGGCGGAGGCCTGGGCCAGAGCCGACCCCTATGCGAAGGCGGGGCTGTTTTCCTCGGTGATGATCCAGGAATGGAAGCGGGTGATCGGATGAACCACTGGCTTTTCAAGTCCGAACCCGATGTCTGGGGCTGGGACCATCAGCTTGCCAAGGGTGAGGCGGGCGAGGAATGGCACGGTGTGCGCAACTATCAGGCGCGCAACAACATGCGCGCGATGAAGCTGGGCGACCTTGGGTTCTTCTACCACTCCAACATCGGGAAGGAAGTGGTCGGGATCGTCGAGGTCTGTCGGGAAAGTACCCCCGACAGCACCACCGACGACCCGCGCTGGGATTGCGTCTGGATCAAGGCGGTGCGGCCCCTCAAACGGGCGGTGACGCTGGAGGAGTGCAAGGTCCAGGCGGGCTTGGAAAAGATGGTGCTGGTGAACAACACCCGGCTTTCGGTCCAGCCGGTCAGCCCGGAGGAATGGGCGATCGTCTGCCGGATGGGCGGCGTTGACCCCTGAGCGGCCTTGGCAAAGTTTTTCCTGTCGCAAGGGCGAAAACTGCGGCAACTTGTCCGCAAGACTCGGAGGGAAACATGGAAGTCCTGAACGTGATTGCGGCCGCAGCCGCAGCTTTTGCCTTCGGCGCGGTCTGGTACATCGCGATGGCCCGGCCCTGGATGGCGGCCTCGGGCGTCACCGAGGCCGAGCAAAGGGCCGGCGGGGCGCTGCCCTTCGTGATCGGATTGCTCGCCATGGTGGTGGTCGCAGGGATGATGCGGCATCTCCTTGGCACCTCGGGCGTGACGACGATCTCCGGCGGTGCCATCGCGGGGTTCGGCATCGGCGCCTTCGTCATCACGCCCTGGATGGCGATGAACTATGCTTTCGCCCAACGCAAACCGGCGCTTTCGGTCATCGACGGGGTGAATGCGATTGTCGGCTGCACGATCATCGGTGCGGTGCTGAACGCGTTTTGAGGCGGTGGCGGGAGGCGTCGCCCAGCCCGTGGCAGCGTGGGGTCAGGCGGACGGGCGCGGGCCTTGAGTTGGTTGACGCGGGTGCGTGGGCGGATCGCCCACCCTACGAGCGGGCGGTTCGCAGATTGAGAGGGTTCGCGACATCGGCTGCGCGATCACGGGATGAACGCCGCACGCCCTGAGGGAATTCTTCGGACCGGACAAAAGGAACAGGGGGCCCCGTACCCCTACCGGACCCCCTACCCACCCACGTGCACACCCCAAGCACCGCACGTGATCTTGTATAGGGTCCCGGGCATCCTGCCCCTGACCAGATGGTGATGCCCCGAATCCCTGCCCTCGGGCAAGGCGCAAGTGCCAAGGGTTTGGTTCAAATCCGACTGGATCAACGGGACCGGCACCCGATACCTCGCCCTTGCCCGCGCTGGCGGACGCCTCCCGCGGGAGTATTTCAGAAAGAGCAAATGCATTTGCTTCTTGCCAAATACTCCCGCCGGAGGCCTCTGACCGTTCCACCCGCGCCCCGGCCGGGATCCATGACCCGCGCCGAAAGTCCGGACCGCCGTCGAGAACGGCAGCCTTACGCGTAGGCGGCTTCGCGGCCGAAATGCTTGACCAGAAGGTAGTAGAACACCGCGCGGAACTTGTTCCGCTCGGACTTGCCATAGGTGTCGACGGCGGCGTTGATGCCTTCCATCAGGCTGGGACCATCCTTGAGGCCAAGCTTCCGGATCAGGAAGTTGGTCTTGATCCGCTGCAGCTCGGCCGCGTCCGAGGCGGCGACCGTCTGCGCATCATTGTCATAGATCGACGGGCCGCAGCCGATGGTGACCTTGGTCAACAGCGCGAGGTCCGGCGTCACCTTGCATTTGGTCTTCAGGTCTTCCGCATATCTGACGATCAATTCGTCGCGCTTGCCCATGCAATGCATCCCCCCAATGGTTGTCATTATCGACGAGGTGCACCGTAAACGGCACAGTCAGATTGGCAAAGCGGAATGTCAGGGGTCGCGTCCGGGAAAGATGACCAGACGGTTGATCGCGTAGCTTAGCATCGCGGCCAGAAGCGACCCCCCGAGATGCACCCGAAGGTCGAACCAGAACGCTCCACTGGCGAGGAAATGGCTGACCGTGGCCACCGTGGCCGCGCCAAGCGCCTGGGTTGCGCCATAAAGCCAAAGCGCGTGGCGGTGCGGGGCGCTATCGGCAAAGGTAAAGCGGCGCTGGCCCCAATAGGCCAGCGGAATGAAGGCAAGCCACAACCCGCCCGCCGACACCGGGCTGGGCAGCGGCAGATACGTCGTGGCCAGCGCCGCCAGCACCGCATAGGCGAGCGCCACGCTGCCGCCCACCAGCAGGAACCGCAGAAGGGTGCTTTGGGAAAGCCGACGCAGGTTCATGGCGCGACGCCCGCACGTTCCAGCGCCGCCTTGTTGATCCGGAACACCCGGATGGTCTTGCGCTCCCCGGTCTCTTCCTGCAGCCAGTCGGGCCATCCGCCGGTGGCGAGACTGTCGATGAACCGCTCTTCGGCGAAACCGACGCAGATCACCAGATAATCCGCGCGTGAGCTTGCCAGCGATTTCTGCAAACGCTCCCGGCTGTCGAAGGCGAGGAGGCCGTTCTCGAACGCCGCCGTGCTGCGGTGATACCCGGCCGAGGTCACGGCATGTGGCGTGAAGACCATGATCGCCGGGGCCAGATTGCCCGAGGAGAACACGGTCGAGGGGGGCAGGCTTGCAATCTCGGCCATCGCGGTCGCGTTGCGGCAGAACGCGACCGAGGCCGAGGCGGCGATTGCGGATCGGGTGGTGCCATCGGCGGGCAGCACTGGCAGTTCCGGCGGCCCGCCGATCAGCCGCGCGCCGCTTTCGAGGACCGCCGGTATCGCGAGGATCAGGGCCAGGGCCGCCGGTGCGCGCAGGCGATGCTCGCGCGGGATGGTGGTGAAGGCATGGACGAGGAACCCGGCAAGGAGCGGCAGCGCCGGGGTCATCAGATTGGCCGCCCGGATCTGCACCAGTGCCAGCGCAAACCCGACGGCCACGACGACAAAGGATTGGACCAGCGCGATCCGCAATGGCTGGGCAAGGCGGTCACGCATGGCCCAGGCCGCCCCCAGCGCCAGAAGGCCGATGACAGCGGGGGGCATCAGGGCGCGCAGCAAAAGCTCGGGCCGGGTTTCCAGAAGCATCGGGGCCGACAACGCCTCGATGATGCGGGTTGCGATGACCAGCCGGACCTCGGGCGTCGTGGCGGCATAGGGACCGGCAAGGCAGGGTGTCAGCAAGGGTGCCGCAAGCCAGATCCCGGCCCCGGTCAGCCCGAGCGCCACCCCGATCCGCGCCACGGGATGCGGCAAAGCCCGGGCAAAGACCACCGGCACCAGCGTCGCGACGATGCCTATGCCGGCAAGCGCAAGGAGGGGCGGGGCCATTACGTCGCAATAGCGGATCCACCAGCCGGACATCGGCGTCTGCCCCGCGAGCAACAGCGGTGCCGTAATGGCGAAGGCGGCGCAGAAACCGATCAGCCAGCGGTCGATGCCATCCTCGGCAAAGGCGTGGCGCAGGACCATCATCCCCCACAGAACGGCAAGGAACGGCAGCATCTCAAGCCCGACCACGAGGCAAAGCGCGGTCATCGCCCCGGCCATGACCCCCAACCGCCCGCGCCGTCCCGGCAAGACGGAGAGGTAGAACACCACCGTGGCACACAGGATCTGGACGTTGTGATGATCGATCCGCCCGGCGGCAAACTCTCCGCCCAGCTTGCCCCAGGTCAGGAAGGTGACCAGCGCCCCGACAGCGGCGGCCGGGCCGAGCAGCCGGTTGTTCGCAAAGCCGATCACGAGGACCGCGAGGCAACCAAGGAAGGTCGGCCAGAGGATGATGGCAAAATGCTCCGCCCCGGTCTGCGACAGGACCCAGCTTGCGGGCACCAGAAAGGCCGCGATGCCAAGGTCGACATAGCGTGACCAGTGGATCGAAACCCCCTCGGGCGGCAGGATGCGGTATTGCGTCGTGTCGAACCACGACTGCCCCGCCAGCCAGTCGCGCACCTGCTGCAGACGCGTCAGATCGTCGCCATCCCCGGCCATCAGAAGCTCGCCAATCTGCGGTGCCCGGCGCGCCACGTTCAGCGCCAGGACCAGGATAGCCGCGAGGCAAATCCACCAGATCGCGCGAGAGGCCGTCGCAGGGGTCACGCCGTTCATTGCGGCACGACCGCGCCCAGCGCTGCCTGGTCGATCCGGAACACCCGGACGGCCTTGCGATCCCCGGTTTCCTCCACCAGCCAGTCCGGCCAGCCGTCATCGGCCAGACCGTCGACGAACCGCTCTTCGGCCAGCCCGACGCAGACCACGAGATAATCGGCCCGCGACCTGGCAAGGGCTTCCTCAAGATAGGCCCGGTCCTCGAAGGCCTTGATGCCGTTCAGGAATGCGGTGGTGCTGCGATGATACCAGGCCGAGGTGATGGCATGCGGGGTAAACGCCAGGATCGCCGGGCCGATGTTGCCCGATGCGAACACGGTCGAGGGGGGGAGACTTGCGATCTCGGCCATCACCGTCGTGTTCCGGCAGAAATTGCGGGCGGTGGTCAGGCCTGGACCCGCCGAAGCCGTGGGCGCCCTGGGTGTCGATATCTCCCTGGCGGCGGCCTCATGCACGGCGGGTATGGCAAGGACCAAGAGCAGCGCCGCCGGGGCGCGCAGGCGGTGGGTGCGGGGGATGGTGGTAAAAGCATGGACGAGGAACCCCGCCAGCAGCGGCAGGGCCGGGGTCATCAGGTTTGCCGCCCGGATCTGCACCAGGGAAAAGCCGAAGCCGATCAGCAAAAGCACGAAAGACTGGATCAGCACGATGCGCAAGGGCTGCGGCAAGCGGTGGCGCAGGATCCAGGCCGCGCCAAGCGCGAGAAGCCCGATCACCAGCGCCGGCATCAGAACGCGCATCAACACCTCTGGCAAGGCGTACAGCAGGGTTCCGGCCGAAAGCGCCTCGTTGATCCGGGTCTCGATCATCAGGCGCACCTCCGGCGTCGTGGCGGCGTATGGACCGGCAAGGCAGGGGCTCAGCAAGGGGGCCGCAAGCCAGATCCCGGCCCCGGTCAGCGCCAGCGCCACCCCGATCCGCGCCACGGGATGCGGCAGTTTGCGGGCAAAGACCACCGGCACCAGCGTCGCAACGATGCCTATGCCGGCAAGCGCAAGGAGGGGCGGGGCCATCACGTCGCAATGGTTGATCCACCACCCCGAGATCGGCGTCTGCCCGGCCAGCAGGAGCGGTGCTGCAACGGCGAAGGCGGCGCAGAAACCGATCAGCCAGCGGTCGATGCCATCCTCGGCAAAGGCATGGCGCAGGACCATCATCCCCCACAAGGCGGCGAAGAACGGCAGCATCTCCAGCCCGATGGCAAGGGAAAACGCGGTCGTGGCCCCCGCCATCACGCCCAGCCGCCCGCGCCGTCCCGGCAAGACGGACAGGTAGAACGCCACCGTCGCGCAGAGGATCTGGATGTTGTGATGGTCGATGCGTCCGGCGGCAAACTCTCCCCCGAGCTTGCTCCAGGTCAGGAAGGTGACCAGCGCCCCGACAGCGGCGGCGGGGCCGAAAAGCCGGTTGTTGGCAAAGCCGATCATGACTACGGCGAGTGAACCCAAGACCGTCGGCCAGAGGATGACCGCGAAATGCTCGGCCTGGGTCTGGGACAAAAACCAACTGGCTGGCACCAGAAACGCCGCAATGCCAAGGTCGACATAGCGCGACCAGTGGATCGACACCCCTTCGGGCGGCAAAATCCGGTACTGCGTCGTATCGAACCACGACTGCCCCCCCAGCCAGTCGCGCACCTGTTGAAGGCGCATCAGGTCATCGCCGCCACCGCCTGCCAAAAGCTCTGAAATCTCGGGCGCGCGGCGCGCCACGTTGATCAACAGCACCAGAACGGCCACCAGAACGATCCACCAGATCGCGCGAGAGGGGGTGTCGGCAGTCAGTTTCATCAAGGTTCACCTCGGCGCGTCAGGGCTGGCATGGCAGGTCACGATCCTTGGGGCTTTGCATCGGGATGTGGACATGACTATGGCAAAATGACCATGACAATCGCGCGGCGCTTGCCATAAGCCGATGGTTTTGCCTTCTTTGTTTCCGTTTTGGGTCCCATAATCGGCGCAGTCCGCGGTTTATCTGCATGAAGGCGACCGAAACGCGCAAAGGATCGGCAATGATCGAGCTTACCATCCTCATGCCCTGCCTGAACGAGGCCGAGACGCTGGCGACCTGCATCCGGAAGGCCCGCGCCTATCTGGAGACCTCCGGGATCAGTGGCGAGGTGCTGATTGCCGACAACGGCTCCACCGACGGCAGTCAGGCGATTGCCGAGGGGTTGGGCGCGATTGTCGTGCCGGTTCCGGTGCGGGGCTATGGCGCGGCGCTGGGTGCCGGCATTGCGGCGGCGCGGGGCCGGTTCGTCATCATGGGCGATAGCGACGACAGCTACGATTTCTCGCGCCTCGACGGGTTTGTGGAAAAGCTGCGGGGCGGGGCTGATCTGGTGATGGGCAACCGGTTCAAGGGCGGCATTGCCAAGGGTGCGATGCCCGCCTTGCACCGCTATCTCGGCAATCCGGTGCTGTCGACGGTGGGGAGGGTTCTTTACCGCACGCCGGTTGGCGATTTTCACTGCGGCTTGCGCGGGTTTTTCCGGACGGCGATCCTGCGGCTGGGGCTGACCACCCCGGGGATGGAGTTTGCGTCCGAGATGGTGCTGAAAGCCTCTCTCGCCGGGCTGAAGATCGTCGAGGTGCCGACCACCCTCTCGCCGGACGGACGGTCGCGGCCGCCGCATCTGCGGTCCTGGCGCGATGGCTGGCGGCATCTGAAGCTTTTGCTGACCTTCGCGCCGTTCAGCCTGTTCCTTTATCCGGGCTTTTTCCTTCTGGGGCTGGGAATGCTGTTGTTCGTGCCGCTCCTGTTCGGGCCGGTGAGGCTGGGTCAGGTGACGCTGGACCTTGGCACGATGATCTTCGCCGCAGCCTTCATCATGACCGGCTTTCAGCTGATCTGGTTTCACGCCCTCGCGCGGCTGTTCACGGTGCGCAGCAACCTTTTGCCCACCTCGCCGAGGTTCGAGGCGTTGCGGGCAAGGCTGACCGTGGACCTTGCCTGCCAGATCGGGGCGATCTTCCTTTTGGCCGCGGTCGTGGTCGGGGTCAGCGTGTTCGGCCTTTGGGCCTATGCCGGATTCGGTCCGCTTGATCCGGGGGCGATCATCCGCAACGCCTCACTTTAGACCGGTCCGGCGACATTGGGCGACACGAGCCCGAAACCGGCGTCGCAGCCCGCCAGCGCGGACACCTGAAGCAGGTGTGGCGCCGGGCCGGGGTTGACCCTGGACCGGCGCGCGCGGATCAGTAGCGGTAATGCTCCGACTTGAACGGACCTTCGGGTTTCACGCCGATGTAGTCGGCCTGCTCCGGGCGGAGTTCGGTCAGCTTCACGCCGATCTTCTTCAGATGCAGCCGCGCGACCTTTTCATCCAGCGCCTTCGGCAGGATGTAGACGCCGGGGGCGTAGTCCTGACCCTTGGTCCAAAGCTCGATCTGGGCGAGGACCTGGTTGGTGAAGCTTGCCGACATCACGAAGGACGGGTGGCCGGTCGCGTTGCCAAGGTTCAGAAGGCGACCTTCGGACAGAAGGATGATCCGGCTGCCCGAGGGCATCTCGATCATGTCGACCTGGTCCTTGATGTTGGTCCACTTGTGGTTCTTCAGCGCGGCGACCTGAATCTCGTTGTCGAAGTGGCCGATGTTGCCGACGATCGCCATATCCTTCATCTCGCGCAGATGCTCGATCCGGATGACGTCGCGGTTGCCGGTGGTGGTGATGAAGATGTCGGCTGACTGGACGACATCCTCAAGCAGCACGACCTCGAACCCGTCCATCGCGGCCTGGAGGGCGCAGATCGGGTCAACCTCGGTCACCTTCACCCGCGCACCTGCGCCCTGAAGGCTGGCGGCAGAGCCCTTGCCCACGTCGCCATACCCACAAACGACGGCGACCTTGCCGGCCATCATGGTATCGGTGGCGCGGCGGATGCCGTCGACGCGCAATTCCTTGCAGCCGTATTTGTTGTCGAACTTCGACTTGGTCACGCTGTCGTTCACGTTGATCGCCGGGAACGGGAGCTGGCCCTTCTTGTGCAGATCATACAGGCGG
>NCDS01000004.1 GCA_002280315.1 Rhodobacterales bacterium 32-66-7
GCTGCTCCAGATGGAACATCTCGTTCGAGGTGACGGCAAGCTCACCCCCCGGCACTTCGGGAACGAAGGGCCGCCCGCCGGTCGCGACGAGGATATGTTTCGCGGTCACCTCCTCTCCGCTGGCCAGCCGCACCCGGTGCGCATCTACCAAGGTGGCGCGGCTGTCATGCACCTTGACCCCGGCGGTTTCCAGCGTGCGGCGGTAGGCCGCCTCCAGCCGGTCGAGGTCGGTTTCCAGCCGGGTGCGGAAGGTCGGCCAATCAAACCGCGCCTCGCCCAGCTGCCAGCCATAGGCGCGCGCATCGTCGAACGCCGCCGAGAAACCACTCGCGAAGACCATCAGCTTTTTCGGCACGCAGCCCCTTATGACGCAGGTGCCGCCCATGCGGCTTTCCTCGGCCAGGGCGACGCTTGCCCCCCATTCGCCTGCCGCGATCCGGGCGGCGCGCACGCCACCAGAGCCGCCACCGATGACGAAAAGGTCGTGGTCAAAGGTCAAGGGTCAGTCCTCAAGATCGGCAAAGACGTTTCTGCTTTGCGTAAGGTCGACCGACCCATCCTCGATCCGGCCGGTGTTGATGTCGCGCACCGTGACCCGCCCGTCGCCGTTGCCGATGACCACCACATCGCAAATGTCGATGAAAAGCCCGTTTTCCACCACGCCCGGAATCTGGTTCAGCACCAGCGCCAACTGCCGGGGGTTGCCGATCCGCTTCAGGTGGAGATCGAGGATATGGTTCCCCTCATCGGTCTTGAGCGGGCGGCTGCGGTTCAGGCGCAGTTCCACGTCGCGGTTCAGGACATCAAGGCTGTAAAGCGTCTCTTCGATCAGCGCCTTGGTGGTCTGCCAACCAAAGGGGATCACCTCGACGGGCAAGGGGAAGGCGCCCAGCTGCGCCACCTCTTTCGCGGCATCGGCGATCACGATCATCCGGTCGCTGGCGGTGGCGACGATCTTTTCCTGCAAGAGCGCCGCCCCGCCGCCCTTGATCAGGTTCAGGTTCGGGTCAAATTCATCCGCGCCGTCGATGGTCAGGTCCAGCCATTTGACGTCATCCATGCCCACCACCGGCACCCCAAGCTCGCGCGCAAGGTCGGCGGTGCGTTTGGAGGTGGCGACCCCGGTCACCGAAAGCCCGTCGTTGCGGATGCGTTCGGCCAGGCAGCGAACCATCCAGGCAGCGGTGGACCCGGTGCCGAGACCGAGTTTCATGCCGTTTTCGACAAAGTCGACGGACCGGCGCGCGGCTGCACTCCCTGTTTTTCTTCGCAATAGCGCAAAGGGTGCACCAGAGCGAGAGGGAAGTCATCCCCTGCCGCGTGACCCTGCCGCGTGACCCTGCCGAGTGGGCCCCGCCTCGCAAGGGTCGTGGCGGGCCTAGCCTTCCTTGAAGCGCAGGACTGCCGCCTGCACCTCCTCCACCCGCAAGGTACCGTCGGCGTTTGCGTCAAGGCCCATCAGGGCGACCAGCACGTCGGCCTCGGCGTCGGAAAGCGCCTTCAGCGCGGCAAGCTGACCCTCGGCCCGGATCTCGGCAGGGTCAAGCGTGTCGCTGACATCGAAATCGGCGGCCTTGAACTGACGTTCCAGCTTGCCGCGCCCATCGGCGCTTTCGGCGCGCACCGCGACCGCAAGCTCGGCCCGGGCGACCGAGCCGTCGTTGTCAAGGTCAAGCGCCAGGAGCTTCCGCATCGCCCCCGCCCGCGCCGCCGCGCGTTCCAGCGCGATGTAGTCGGCGATGCCGACGGCGGTCAGGCCTTCGGGGCCGCCGTAGCCGGCGATCACATCCTCGGCGAGCGTCAGAAGGCGGTCGGGGTTCCGCTCCATCGCTTCGGCAAGCGCTTCGTCCGCAGCCTGTCCCCAGCCCGGCTCTGCCAGCGTCAAGCATACACCCGCAACTGCCCACCTGTTCATGATAGCCCCCCTGCCCCAAGCGCGACCACCCTGTCCGAAACAGGGTTACCATTCGGTTAACGGGCACGGTTACCCAGCGTTTCACGCAGGCAGGGGGTCGCTTTTCGTCGGGCGGCGGGGCAAGGTTTCGGCCAGGGTTGGGCAAGACCCGCAAGGAGGGCGCGATGTATACGCTGCACTATGCCCCGGACAATGCCTCGCTCATCGTTCGGCTGGTGCTCGATGGGGCGGGCATTCCCTACCGGACGGCGCTGGTGGACCGCACCGCGCGGCAGCAGGACGGGGCGGCCTATCGCAGGCTGAACCCGACCGGGCTGATCCCGACGCTGGAAACCCCTTGCGGTCCCCTCGCCGAAACCGGGGCGATCCTGTTGTGGCTGGCCGATGCGCACCGGCTTGGGCCGGATGCCGCGGCACC
Organism: Rhodobacterales bacterium 32-66-7; assembly: GCA_002280315.1. Taxonomy (GTDB): domain Bacteria; phylum Pseudomonadota; class Alphaproteobacteria; order Rhodobacterales; family Rhodobacteraceae; genus Tabrizicola. The sequence continues at coordinate 2,334 of NCDS01000004.1, forward strand.
GGACCGGCCCGCGTTCCTGCAATGGCTGTTCTTTCTGTCGAACACCGCGCATTCCGACCTGCGCCAGCTGTTCTATCCGCACCAATACGCCCCTGCCGACGGCATTGCGGCGCATTTCGACATCATCTCGGCCCGGATGCTGGGGCATTTCCGGCTGCTGGACGAGGCGATCGGACGGCATCCGAGGCTGTTCGCAGCCGCGACCCCGCTGGGCGTCTATACCGTCACCCTGACCCGCTGGGCGGCGCTTTACCCCGAAAGGGGGCGGCGCTGGTTGAACCTGTCCGACCATCCCCGGCTTTACGCCTTGGCCCAAGCGCAGGAAGCCCGGGTCGAGACGCCCGTCATCGCCCGGGCCGAAGGGTTGGGCGCGCATCCCTTCACCCGGCCCGAACCCCCGAACCCGCCCGAAGGAGCCGTGCTATGACCGCCGATCTGACCCTGTACCATGCCCCCGACTTCGCCTCATCCATCATCCGGCTGGCATTGGAAGAGCTGGCCCTGCCCTACCAGATTGCGGCCATGAACCCCGAGGCTGGCGATCTGATCAGCCCCGCCTACCGCGCGATCAATCCCCTTGGTCTGATCCCGGCGATGACGACCCCGGACGGCCCGATGTTCGAGACGGCGGCGATCCTTCTGTGGCTGGTTGACCGGACCGGCAGCCTTGGCCCCGGCCCCTCCGACCCTGACCGGGCGGCGTTCCTGTCCTGGCTCTTCTTCACCTCGAACACGTTGCACACCACGATGATGCAGCTGATCCACCCCGAACGTCCGGGCGGCGAGGCGGTGGCCCCTGCCGTTGCCGCCCAGGCGTTCGAGGCGCTGAACGTCCAGGCAGGCCAGCTTGAGGCGATGATCACCAGCCGGGCACCCGCCTGGCTGTCGCCTCTGGAACCCGGGGTGATGGGGCATTATATCGGCATCGTCCTGCGTTGGGCGATCATGCTGCCCGAGGACCCCGCCTTGCGCTTTTCCCTGCGTCCTTTCCCCGCGCTGACCGCCGTCCTTGCCGCGCATGAGGCGCGCCCTGCGGCGCTCCGCGTGGCAGCGGCGGATGGCCTTGGCCCGACCCCCTTCACCAACCCGAGGCTTTGATGTTCCTTTCCGTCTTCGACATGTTCAAGGTCGGCATCGGCCCGTCATCGAGCCACACGATGGGGCCGATGGTGGCCGCCGCGCGGTTCTTGGACCTGATGCGCGCCTCACCCTTCCAGTTTCGCGGGGTCAGGGCCTCGCTCCACGGCTCGCTCGCGTTCACCGGGGTGGGGCATGCGACCGACCGGGCGACGGTGCTTGGCCTGGCCGGCTTCGCGCCCGACACTTATGATGCCGAGAAAGCCGACGCCGCCTTTGCCCGCATCCGTGACCGCAAGATGATCGAGGTGCCGGGCCTGCCGCCGCTGCAGTTCGACCCGCTGAAGGACCTCCACTTCGACTTTGGCCCCGCCCTGCCCGGCCATGCCAACGGGATGATCCTGAAGGCGACCGATGCCCAGGGCGACGTGATCCTGACCGAGACCTATTATTCCATCGGTGGCGGGTTCGTGGTGACCGCGTCGGAACAGGCCGAGGCGGGCGGCACCAGATCCCGCGCGCGGGCCGATGTGCCCTATCCGTTCGATACCGCCGCCGAGATGCTGGCGATGGCGCGCGCCTCGGGTCTGTCCATCGCCGGGATGAAGCGGCAGAACGAGCTGCGCTTTCGCACGGTGGAGGAGCTTGACCGCGGCATGGCCCGGATCTGGGAGGTGATGACCGCCTGCATCGACCGGGGCATGCTTGGCACCGGCATCCTGCCCGGTGGCCTCAAGGTCAGGAGGCGCGCCAAGGGTATCCATGACGCGCTGCTGGCCGAACGCGGGCTGAACCAGACCCCGCCGCATACGATCAACGACTGGATGTCGCTTTATGCCATGGCCGTGAACGAGGAAAATGCCGCCGGGGGGCAGGTGGTGACCGCCCCGACCAATGGCGCGGCAGGGGTGGTTCCGGCGGTCCTGCGTTACTGGTTGGATCATGTGCCGGGGGCCAGCCCCAGGGGCATCGGGGATTACCTGCTGACCGCCGCCGCAATCGGGGGCCTAGCCAAGCACAACGCCAGCATCTCCGGCGCGGAATGCGGTTGCCAGGCCGAGGTAGGCTCTGCCGCCGCGATGGCCGCTGCCGGGATCTGTGCGGTGATGGGCGGCACGCCGGAGCAGGTGGAAAACGCCGCCGAGATTGCGCTTGAGCATCACCTTGGCATGACCTGCGACCCGGTCAAGGGTCTGGTCCAGGTGCCCTGCATCGAACGGAATGGCCTGGGGGCAATCAAGGCGATCTCGGCGGCAAGCCTTGCCCTGCGCGGCGATGGCCAGCATCTGGTCAGCCTTGACGCCTGTATCGAGACGATGCGCCAGACCGGCCGCGACATGCACGAGAAATACAAGGAAACCAGCCTTGGCGGCCTTGCCGTGAACGTGCCGAACTGCTGACCGGCTGACCGGGGCCGGGGCCGGGGCCAGGTCCGGGGGCGGAACGAACCGGCGCGGGGGCGGTTGACCGGGGGCAACGCACAACAATCCCGGAGAACCGCCATGACCCGACGCCAGACCTCACTGGCCGTGCTTGGCGGAGGCGTGCTTGCGCTTCTGGTGCTGTCACCCTCGGCCTTCTTCGTGATCTTCGCGGGCCTTCTTCTGGGGGTCGGCATCTCGGGCGCGGGGCAGTGGATCGCCGACCGCGCCGGGCTTGGTCGCGGCTGGGCGGTGGCGATCCTTCTTCTGGGCATCCTGGCGGCGGCGGTTCTGGTGTCGCTCCTCTTTGCCCCTGCCATCGCCGAACAGATCGACGAGCTGACCCGCACGCTGCCAACCGCGGTGGAGTCGCTTCGCACCCGGCTGGAGCAATACGAATGGCTTGACCGGCTGATCTCCTCTGGCGGTGGGGCGAGCTTGCCCGAGGGGACCGGGGCCGCAGCGGCGGGGGCGCTGTTTTCGGTCCTCGGGGCTGGGGCGAACATCCTGATCGCGCTGGCCATCGGCATCTACGGCGCGATTTCGCCCGGCATCTACCGGCGCGGGCTGTTGCTGCTCGTCGCCCCTTCGGCCCGAAGCCGGGCGGAGGAGGTGATTGCAGCCTCGGTCAAGGTGCTGCGGCGCTGGTTCGGCGCGCAACTGGTGTCGATGGCGGTGGTGGGGGTGCTGACAACCATCGGGCTTTGGCTGGTCGGCGTGCCCCTCGCCCCGCTTCTGGGGTTGATCGCAGGGCTTCTGGGGTTCGTGCCGAACATCGGGCCAATCCTCTCGGCGGTGCCGGCGGTCCTTCTGGCGTCGACCCAGGGGGGGACTGCGGCGCTTTTGACCGTGGGGGTGTTTTTGGTGGTGCAGGCGCTGGAATCCTACCTGATCACGCCCAAGGTGCAGCAGGACCAGGTCTCGCTGCCGCCGGCCCTTCTGATCGCGGCGCAGGTGGTGTTCGGGCTGATCTTCGGCCTTGCCGGGCTTCTGTTCGCCGGACCCCTGACGGCGGTCGGCATGACCCTGACCAACGAGCTTTACCGCCGCGACTATCTGGAGGGGGAGCCGCAGGCAGCCTCGGCTCAGAGGGTGGACTAAATAACGCCGCCGCGCTAGGCCGGGGCCATGACCGCCAGCCCCGCCCTGCCCCGGACCGAACATGTGCCGCGGGGCATCGCCCTCATGCTCCTCTTCTGCCTGACCGCGCCGCTGCTGGATGTGTCGGCCAAACTGGGCGCCGAGGGGGGGATTCCCGTCGGCCAGATCACCGCCGCCCGGTTCCTGGGGCAAGGGCTGTTGATGCTGCCGATAGTCGCGGTGATGGGGCTTTCCCTGCGGCTAAGCCCCCGGGCGCTGGGGTTTACCCTGCTGCGCGCGGTGTTCCTGATCATCTCCACCTTCTCGTTCGTGTCGGGCATTGCGGTGATGCCGGTCGCCGATGCGCTGGCGATTGCCTTCGTAGAGCCGTTCATCCTGCTCCTCCTTGGCAGCCTGATCTTCGGCGACCGGGTCGGCCCGCGCCGGATCGCGGCCTGTGCGGTGGGATTCGGCGGGGCGCTTCTGGTGATCCAGCCGTCGCTTGCGGCCTTCGGGATGGTCGCCCTCTGGCCGCTTGGGACGGCGGTGTTCTTCGCGTTCTACATGCTCGTCACGCGCGAGATATCGGGCTGGATGCATCCGGTAACCATGCAGTTTCACACCGCCTGGACCGGGTTCGTTCTGTGCCTGCCAATCCTGATCCTCGCCGAAGGATCAGGCATCCCGGCGCTCGACCCGGTCCTGCCACAGGGGCTGGACTGGCTTTGGCTGGCCGGGGTGGGGTTCTGGGCTGCGTTCAGCCATCTTGCCATCACCTATGCGCTGAAGAACGCCCCGGCCGCGACCCTGGCACCGCTCCATTATTCCGAGATCGTGGTGGCGGTGGCCCTTGGCTATCTGATCTTCGCCGATTTCCCCAACCTGCTGACCTGGGCGGGCATTGCCGTCATCACAGCCTCGGGTCTCTACATCATCCACCGGGAACGGACGCTGGCGCGCCAGCTGCCGATAGCGCCCTGATCGCTGCGTCCAGCCGCCGACGGGGCAGGATCACCAGCATGCCCGGCGCGTCGAAGGCCAGCTCCACCCGCGCCGAAACCACCCGGTTCGAGGTGCCGATCATCCCGTCCGGCGCGAACTCGATCCCGTCGATCGGCCATTCCAACCCTTGGCTTCGGCCCGTGACCAGTGCCATTGGAAACAGCGACAGCACGTCGCCCTTCCGCATGTCCAAGGTCAGATAAGGCGGGGCCGCGAAGGCAATGTCCTCGGGCCCGATCAGGATGCAGGCTTGTGCGGCCCGGCTGACCAGGGTGTTCATCGCCGCGAGACCATGATCCAGCCGCGCGCCGGCAAAGCCCAGCGCCAGCACGACCGGCGCGCGGATCGACCGCAGGGCCTTGTCGAAATCGGTCGTCGCCTGTTCGGCAAAATGGTGCAGCCGGTCCGCCGGAAGCTCTGCCCGCGCCGCGTCGGAGAGTGAGTCGAAATCGCCGATCACCGCCTCGGGCAGGCAGCCATAGCGCAAAAGCCGGTCCGCCCCACCATCCGCCGCAACGGCAATGGGCGCGCGTTTCAGGCAGAACTGAAGCTCGCGACGCGAAAAAGGTCCGCCCCCTGCCAGCGTGACGGCAGTAAGTGACTGGACAATCGGCAGATTCATGTGAAACTGTATCCAATTAAGGCGGAGAACCAGGGGTCTGGCCACAATCCATCCATGAAATTACCCCGGTCTGTCTATGGATTAGAAGGGTAAAGCTGCTGCGATGTTCGGTTTCCAGCGAAAGGCGCCTTGGTCATGACCAGTGAAAGCAAGATCCTGACGGTGTCCTACGGCACGTTCAGCTGTACGCTGGAAGGGTTCGACGACCCCTACAACGCGATGAAGGTCATTGCCGAATACTTTCGTGACCTTGCCGCCGATGACCGCCATTTCGGGGCCGAGCCGCCGCATCCCGATGCAGCCCTCCTCCACCAGATCGCCGAGCGTGAGGCCGCGCGTCTGGTCGAGGATCATGATCCTGCGGCCGTCGCACCGAAGCGGACCGTGGGCAAGGGTCGGTCGCGGTCGGCCGGATCGGTCGTCGCGGAACCGGTTGAGGCTCCTCCCGTCGGTCCGGCGCTGCGCGATGTGATCCCAAGCGGCGTGATCGCCAAGCTGGCGCGCATCCGCCAGGCGGTGCTGCCGGTCGGTGTTGCCGCCAACGCCGCCGCAGCCCCGGACGGCAGCGGTGCCACGGCCCTTGCCGCCGATCTTTCGTTTGACCCTTCAGAGCTTGCCGACTCTGAGGAGTTTGTCGCGCCTGACGTGCTGGACCGGACCACGTTTGACCGGACCGTGCAGGACCAGACCGTGCTGGACCGGCTTGATACGCTGCTGCGCAATCCTGATGTCGCGGGCGAAACCGACCTTGCCGACCTGACCGAAGCTGATGCTGACCTCGACGGGTCGGATCTTGGCCTTTTTCCTGCGGACCCCGGTCTGGACGACTTCGGGGTGGCCGCTGCCGATGCGCCGCATGATTGGCAGGACGCGGCCGAGGAAGATGACTATGCTCCACCAGCCACCCAACCGGCGGTCGAGGATGAGCCTGCCCCTGCCCCTCGGATCGACCGCTTCGCGCTGTTGTCGGCCAAGCCTGCCGGACGGTCGAGCCGGGTCAATTCCCGGATCATCCGCCTGCATCCCGACGCGGAAGGCGCGCCGCCGGAAGGCCTTCTCCAGCCAGAACCGGCGGCAGAACCGGCTCCAGAACTGGCTCCCGAACTGGCTGACGTCCCTGCATTCAGCGCCGACGCCGAAGTCGCCCGCCGCATGCGCGAGGTCGATCTTGCCGAAGGCGATGCCGACAGCGGTGCCGACTGGATGACCCCGGACGACGCTCTTACCGAAGCGCCGGAGGATGCCCTCCTTGCGCCTGACCACGGGCGTCATGGGACGACGGATGTCGCGGCCGATGTGGCTGCGGAGTTCGCGTCCGAAAGCGGCGAAGACCACCACCGGGCCCGGCGGCCGATCGTTGCCGTCAGGCCGCGCGAACCGCTGGCGGCAAGCGGCGAAAGGAGTCAGGACGCAGGCGCGTCCGCCGAACCGCCCTTTGCCCGACAGCCCCTTTCCCAGCCGCCGTCCATGCCTCCGGCGCAAACAGCGGAAGGAATGCCGCCCGCCGTCGCGTCGCAGCCACCGGTCGCACCACCCTTGGCCCATACGCCGGTTGCCCAGCCTCCGGTGGCCCCGCCCCCTGTGATGGCCCCTATGGTTGGCGCTTCTTCGCTGACCCCGCCACCGCTGGTGCTGGTCACCGAACAGATGATCGATCGGATCCCTCCGGTGGCAATCCAACCCGGGATTGGGGCGCCAGTGCCTGCGCCACAGGGCGTCGATGGTTCCCAGTCGGCTGCGTTGCAGCGGCAGCGCCCGATGGCCCCGCAGATCGAGATCGACGGGCTGACGCCGGGAACCGTGCGCACCGGGCGACTGTCCGGCGTGATCGGCGCGGGGGCGGCAGCCTCGTTCCGGGATGGGATGAAATCCTTGCCGGATCAACGGCTTGCCACGGCAGGTGCCGATCTTGACGATGCCGACGACCAGGACGACGATCTTAGCGCTGCCGACGAGGCCGGGCTGATCAGCTTTGTCCGTCGGGTCGGGGTGAAGACCATGGCCGACATGCTGGAGGCTGCGGCTGCCTATGCGGTCTGCATCGAAGGCCGCAGCCAGTTCACCCGGTCGCAACTGATGCGGCGGCTGGCCGCCTGCGCCGAGGGGCGCGTCATCGACCGGGAGGAAAGCCTGCGCAGCTTCGGCTCGCTTCTGCGGACCGGGCGGGTGGAAAAGCTGAACCGGGGCAATTACACGCTGTCGCCGACATCCCCCTATATGGCCGAGGCGCGCCGCTTTGCCTGACCTGTCGGCGCGGGGCTAGTCCCGGTCTTTCGCAGGGTCGGCCTGGCCGATGCCGCGAAAGATGAAGCGGAACGGAACGGCCCAAAGGATGCCAAGCCCGGCGTAGATCAAAAGCTCCACCAGGAAATGCGGCCGCTCCAACAGCCCGACCAAGGTGATCGCCGTCACGATATAGACCGGCAGTCCGACCAGCAGGATCACCAGCGCCCAACGTCGCCGTGCCGTGTAGCTTAGGGCCATGTCGATATCCTTCATGCGATCTTCATCAGCCCTGACGGGCCTTAGCCCAGGAACGGGTCGGTCACCAGGATCGTGTCATCGCGTTCCGGCGAGGTGGAAAGTAGGGCCACCGGGCACTGGATCAACTCTTCGATCCGGCGGACGTACTTGATCGCCGCGGCGGGAAGCTCGGCCCAGGATCGTGCCCCGGCGGTGGTTTCATGCCAGCCTGCAAGCTCTTCGTAGATCGGGGTGCAACGGGCCTGCGCATCGGCGGCGGTCGGCAGGTAATCCAGCCGCTGGCCGTCAAGCTGATAGGCGACGCAGATCTTCAGCGTCTGAAACCCGTCCAGCACGTCCAGCTTGGTCAGGGCAATCCCCGACACGCCGCTGGTCGCACAGGTCTGCCGGACCAGCACCGCATCGAACCAGCCGCAGCGGCGCTTCCGGCCGGTGACGGTGCCGAATTCATGCCCCCGCTCACCCAGACGCTCCCCATCCGCGTCGTGAAGTTCGGCCGGGAACGGCCCCTCGCCGACGCGGGTGGTGTAGGCCTTGACGATCCCCAGGACAAAGTCGATCGCGGTCGGCCCCACGCCCGTCCCGGTCGCCGCCTGCCCGGCGATGGTGTTGGAGGAGGTGACATAGGGATAGGTCCCGTAGTCGATATCCAGCAGCGAGCCCTGCGCGCCTTCGAAGAGGATGCGCTTGCCCGCGCGCCGCGCCTCGGCCATGACCTTCCAGACCGGACCGGCATAGGGCTTGATCTGGGGCGCAATCTCCATCAACTGCGCTTTCAGCACGGCGGGGTCCACCGGGTCGAGGCCAAGACCGGCCCGAAGCGCGTTGTGATGCGTCAGAAGCCGCCCGATCCGGGTATCGAGCGTCGCTTCGTCAAAGAGATCGGCCACCCGTATCGCGCGGCGACCCACCTTGTCCTCATAAGCCGGGCCGATGCCGCGCCCGGTGGTGCCGATCCTGGCGACGGTCGTCTGCGCCTCACGGCCACGGTCAAGCTCACCATGGATGGGCAGGATCAGGCTGGCGTTTTCGGCCAGGATCAGGTTTTCGGGCGAGATTGCGACCCCCTGCCCGCGCAGTTTCTCGATCTCGGCCACCAGATGCCAGGGGTCGACCACGACGCCGTTGCCGATCACGCTCAGCTTGCCGCCGCGGACGATGCCGCTGGGCAGAAGGCTCAGCTTGTAGACCGTGTCGCCGATGACCAGCGTGTGCCCGGCGTTGTGCCCGCCCTGAAACCGCGCGATCACATCGGCGCGTTCGGACAGCCAGTCGACGATCTTGCCCTTGCCCTCATCGCCCCACTGGGCGCCCACGACGACGACATTGGCCATTGTCCGCTCCTGACCCGGTGAAACCGACTGTCCTATAGCGGCCCCGCGCCACGGGGGAAACCGGCAAATTCAGCCCGGCGGTTCGGCCACCCCATGCGAGGCCGCAAAATACCCGACCAGCGCCGAGCGGACGCCTTTCAGCGCCAGCATGTCCTTGCGCAGATAGATCATGTTGTATTGCCGCAGATACTCGAAATCGCGCGCCACCGGCACAAGGCCCTGCGCGTCAAGATAATCCATCACCTCGCGCACCAGCATCTGGCCTTGCCAGTAGCGCTTTTCCTCGACCTCCACGATCAGGCTGAGGCACGACTGCAAGGCCGACCCGAACCCCGCCGTGACCTTGCCCAAGGCCCCCTCCACATCGATCCAGGCCGAGAAGCTGTGGCCCCCCAGCGCGTGGCGCTGCAGAAAGCTGTCCAATCGGCTGGCGGGAACCGTCACCGTTTCATATTGCGTGTCGGGATCGTCGCGCGCGAGAAGCGAGTTGCTGCCAAGCCTGCGGAGCGCCTGGCCCTGGTCATCCAGCCGGATGCGGAACGTCGCCTCGCCATCTTCATCGCTGATCGCCATGTGGTGGTAGTGGACCCCCGGTGCATGCTGGCGGATGTCGGGGGCAAAGGCGGTGTAGTTGTAGGGATTGGCCTCGAACGCATGCGCCGGGATCCCCCGCCGCGCCATGTCTTGCGAGAAATTGGCGGAATGCGCGCCAATCTCCAGGGTGAAGTCCGGCTCCAGCGCGGTCTGCAAGGCCAGAAACAGCCCCTGCAACGCCAGCGCTGACTGCTTTCGCCCGGCCTTGTCCGAAAGATCATGCAAGCGGGCCTGCTGCATCAGCATCAGGTCCTGCAGGTGGAGCATGTCCTGCCTGGTCACCCCGGTTTCCGCCACCATCTGATCCACCTTGCGCCGCCGCCCCTGGCACCGGTGCTAGCGAAACACACCCGGCGGCGCAACCACACTGGCCGGGGCATGGCTCGGGCGCGGGGCTACGCACCTCGGCCCTTGCACGCCGGGGTCCTTGCGCCTAGATAGGCGCGTCCGCCGACAGCAACACCCGGGAAGCCTAATGGAAAACGTCGTCCTCACCATCCATCTGATCCTTGCGTTGCTGTTGATCGGGATCGTCCTCATGCAGCGGTCCGAGGGTGGCGGTCTGGGCATCGGCGGTGGTGGTGGCGGGGCGATGTCGGCGCGCGGGGCCGCAACCGCGCTGACCAAGCTGACCTGGATTCTGGCGGCAGCGTTCATCGTGACGTCGATCACCCTGACCATCCTGGCCACCCGCGGGGCCAATACCAAATCGGTCGCCGACAGTGTCGCCGTCGACGCGCCTGCCACGACCGAGGCGGATGTCGCCGCGCCGTCCACCGAAGCCGAAGCGCCCGCCACCCTGCCCCGCGCGGAAGAGCCTGCGCCGGAAACGCCAGCCCCCGCCGCTGACTGATACCATCGCTGACTGATACCATCGCTGACTGATACCATCGCTTGGATTTATCCGGCGCTGGTCCGCAGTATCTAGCGTCAGGCGTTGCCTTGCCGGCGATATGGCCCTATACGTCAAATCCCGTGGTGCCGCGATTCCACCTTGCCCGAATCGCGCTTTGAACACGGGGGCCCAGCGTGGCGCGTTATGTCTTCATCACCGGCGGCGTGGTGTCTTCGCTTGGCAAGGGCCTGGCCTCGGCAGCACTTGGCGCGCTTTTGCAGGCCCGGGGCTATACCGTCCGCCTCCGCAAGCTTGACCCCTATCTCAACGTCGATCCTGGCACGATGTCACCTTTCGAACATGGTGAGGTGTTCGTGACCGATGACGGCGCGGAAACCGACCTCGATCTTGGCCATTACGAACGCTTTACCGGCGTGTCCGCGCGGCAGACCGACAGCATTTCCTCGGGCCGGATCTATTCCAACGTGCTGGAGAAAGAGCGTCGCGGCGACTACCTTGGCAAGACGATCCAGGTCATTCCCCACGTCACCAACGAAATCAAGGAGTTCCTCCGCATCGGCGATGATGAGGTCGACTTCATGCTGTGCGAGATCGGCGGCACGGTCGGCGATATCGAGGGCCTGCCGTTCTTTGAGGCGATCCGCCAGTTCATCCACGAACGCCCGCGCGGGCAGTCGATCCTGATGCACCTGACGCTGCTGCCCTACCTCGCGGCCAGTGGTGAGTTGAAGACCAAGCCCACCCAGCATTCGGTCAAGGAACTCCAATCCATCGGTCTTGCCCCCGATGTGCTGGTCTGCCGGTCGGAACATCCGATCCCGGACCGCGAGTTGGAGAAGATCGCGCTCTTCTGCAACGTCCGCAAGGAACATGTCATCCCGGCCTATGACCTGAAGACGATCTATCAGGCCCCCTTGGCCTACCACCACGCGGGCCTTGACCAAGCAGTCCTTGACGCGTTCGGTATCACCCCGGCCCCCCGCCCCAACCTTGCGCGGTGGGAGGATGTGATGGACCGCCTGACCCATCCGGAGGGGGAGGTGCGGGTGGCCATCGTCGGCAAATACACCCAGTTGGAAGACGCCTACAAATCCATCGCCGAGGCGTTGACCCATGGCGGGATGGCGAACCGCACCAAGGTCCGCGCCGAATGGATCGATGCCGAGATCTTCGAGCGCGAAGACCCCGCCCCCTGGCTGGAAACCTTCCACGCCATCCTTGTGCCCGGCGGCTTTGGCGAGCGGGGCACCGAAGGCAAGATCAACGCCGCTCGCTATGCCCGCGAAAAGAAGATCCCCTATCTGGGCATCTGCCTTGGCATGCAGATGGCGGTCATCGAAAGCGCCCGCAATCTGGTGGGTGTCACGAACGCGGGGTCAGAGGAGTTTGACCACGAAGCGGGCGAAAAACGTTTCACGCCCGTGGTTTACCACCTGAAGGAATGGGTACAGGGCAACCACACCGTCACCCGCAAGGCCAGCGATGCCAAGGGCGGCACGATGCGGCTCGGGGCCTATACCGCCAATCTCCGGGACGGCTCGGCCGTGGCGCGGATCTATGGGACGACGGTGATCGAGGAGCGCCACCGCCACCGCTACGAGGTCGACATCCAGTACCGAAAGCAGTTGGAAACTTGCGGGCTGATCTTCTCGGGCATGTCGCCCGACGGCAAGCTGCCCGAGATCGTCGAGGTCAGGGACCAACCCTGGTTCATCGGCGTGCAGTTTCACCCGGAGCTGAAGTCGAAACCCTTCGCCCCGCATCCCCTGTTCGCCGATTTCGTCCGCGCGGCGATCGAGGTGTCGCGCCTGGTCTGACCCCGCCTTCTGCACGTTGCCCTGGTGATTCTTCCCTGGCGCGGCCTGCCGCTAGGTCGCGCAGGACGACGCGCCACCACGGGTTGTCCCGGGACGCGGCCGCTTAGACTGACGGTTGAAAACCCGTGCCGGTCTGCAACACATGCGCAAAAGCAAGGCCGCGCGTGCTGCGGTAATCCCCCCCGAAAGTAAGGGGCTGCATAAGTAGAATTTTCTCGCCAAGATGAACGAGGAGATTCCGAATGAAGACAAGCAGATACACTGAGGCGCAGATCCTTGCGATCCTGCGTCAGGCCGAAGGCGGGATGCCGGTGGCCGAACTGTGCCGGGTGCATGGCATGAGCAGCGCGTCGTTTTACAAGTGGCGGGCGAAGTATGGCGGCATGGATGCGTCCCTGATCAGCCAGGTGAAGGCCATGGAAGAGGAAAACCGGCGGCTTAAGCGGATGTATGCGGACCTCAGCATGCAGGCCGATCTGCTCAAGGAGGCGCTCGGAAAAAAATGACACGGCCATCTCAACGCCGCGAGATGGCCGAGAAAGCGGTGGCGCGACGAGGTGTCAGCATTGCGCTGGCCTGCAGGGCCTTTGGTGTCAGCGAGACCTGTTATCGCTACAGCCCGAAGCTGAAGGACGAGAACGAGGAAATTGCCGATCTGCTCGTCGGGCTGACCGATGCCCGCAAAACCTGGGGCTTTGGCCTCTGTTTCCTGCACCTGCGCAACGTGAAGGGTCATCCATGGAACCACAAACGGGTCTATCGGATCTATTGCGCGCTTGAACTGAACCTGCGGATCAAACCCCGCAAGCGGCTGAAGCGCGACAAACCCGATGTGCTGGTGGTGCCTGATGCTCCGAACATCACCTGGTCGATGGACTTCATGGCCGACCGGCTCGGCGATGGTCGCCAGTTCCGGCTGCTGAACGTGCTGGACGATTTCAACCGCGAAGGCCTGGGCATCGAGATCGACTTCTCGCTGCCGGCCGAGCGCGTGATCCGGACCCTGAACAGGATCATCGAATGGCGGGGAAAGCCCGGCACTATTCGCGTCGATAATGGCCCCGAATACATCAGTGGCAAGTTGATGATCTGGGCCGAGGAGCGGGGGATCACGATCCAGCACATCCAACCCGGACAGCCCCAACAGAACGCCTATATCGAGCGCTACAACCGCACCGTCAGGCATGAGTGGCTCGACCAATACATCATCGAAACTATCGAGGAGGCCCAAGACTTCGCCACACAATGGCTCTGGACTTACAACAACGACCGCCCGAACATGGGCATCGGCGGCATCACACCCGCCCAGAAACTGAAGACGGCCGCCTGAGTTCTACGGATGCACCCCGTTAAGAATGGGGGGATTACCCTGCTGTGCACTTGTAGAACTGGCCCGAGGGTTACCATCAGGTTAACATCCTGTGACGTCTGCATGTGAGCCCACATGCGCGTCCCCGCAGGTTAACCCATCCGTCATTCAATAGTACGAGGATACCCATGAAACGCACCCTGGCCACCCTTCTTATTGCGATCTCGGCCCCCAGCCTTGTCGCTGCACAAGAGCTTTCGGGCGGCGTCACCCTTGGCTACGGCTCGCATGATCTCGACGACCTTGATCTGGGCCTGTCGACGACCTCTCTGGATGGTCGGCTGGACCTTGGCTTCGAAAACGGGATCACGCTTGGGGTCGAGGCGGGCTATATCGACATCGGCATCGATGACATCTCCACCGATGCCGACGGCAGGTTCATCGGGCTTGACCTTGGGTATCGGTTCTCGAACGGCGCCTCCGTAGGGGCCTATTTCGAACAGCTGACGCTGGGCGTAGACGGCCTGCCGATCGACCTGACGCTGGAAACCGTCGGCCTGAACGCAGGCTACAGCATGGCCGGCCTCGATATCGAAGGCTTCATCGGCGAGACCACCACCAGCCCCGACATCGGCCTGATCCTTGACGCCGACGTCCGCAACATCGGCCTGACCGCGAAGTATTCGGGGCTGGCCAACCTTGACCTCGGGGCGGCCTTTGTGCGCGCGACGATCGACTCCTCGGGCGATGACGTCGACATCGATCTGGTCGGTCTTGCCGCGGCCTATGACGTCAACGCCGAGTTCTCGGTCTTCGGGGGTGTCAGCCGCACCTCGCTGGACGAGGCCGATCTTGACATCACGACCTTCGGCCTTGGGGTGGGCTATGATCTGGCCCGGTGGACCCGCACGTCCACGGTGGTGTCGCTGGAGTTGGCACGGACCGATCTTTCGGCCTTTGGCGACAGCACCGATCTCGACACGATCCGTCTGGGCCTGACCTTCCCGCTGGGCGGTCAGGGGTCTGAGGCGCCGCTGAACAGCGTCGCCGACTCCATCTTCAACGCCCGCCGTGGCGCAGTGAACGCCGCCCTGACCGGCGCGTTCTAGGCTACCTGAAAGGACAGGGGGGCGGCGGGGGGACCTGCCGCCCTTTTGCTTTTCAGGGCCGGTAAGGCGACGTTAACCGTGCCCGGGCAAGGTCGCCGCATGTCCCGCTACCTCCGCCCCAAACGGCCCGGCGCCTGCGTGTTCTTCACCGTCAATCTGGTCGACCGGGGGTCCGATACGCTGGTGCGGCATGTCGATGTGCTACGGCAGGCGGTGGCAGTGACCCGGGCGAAGCGACCATTCGGGATTGACGCTTGGGTGGTGCTGCCGGACCACATGCATTGCGTCTGGACCTTGCCCGAGGGGGACGCGGATTACTCCGGTCGGATGGGAGAGATCAAGGGCCAGTTCTCCCGCGCAGTTCGTAGGTCGGGGCCTGCCCCGACTCCCTTGGGTGAAAACCCATACGGCGCGCGGGGTGGACGCGACAGAGTCGGGGCAGGCCCCGACCTACGGGGCGAAGCGCCGATCTGGCAAAAGCGGTTCTGGGAGCATCACATCCGCGACGACCGGGATTACGCGGCGCATGTCCGGTATTGTTGGATCAATCCGGTGAAGCATGGGTTGGTCGGGCATCCGGGGGAGTGGCCGTATTCGTCGTGGCACCGGGATGGGGATGGCGATCCGGGTATTTTGTAGGGTGCGCATTCATGCGCACCGTTGGATGGAGCGTGACGCCGGGTTTGGTTTCGATGGAATGGTGCGCATGAATGCACACCCTACGCTTGCCGCCGTCTATGGGAGAGAGAGTGTCGGGGCAGGCCCCGACCTACGCTAGCTACGGCCTGCAAAAGCTAATTTAAATCCTGTTCGAAATCTCCCACTTCGACACTTTCAAACAAAACTTTCCACTCACCTTCAGAGATTCTGTCAGAAAAATCGAGGTCAACTCCATGCCTCAATTTTAGATGACGAACGATTGACTGTCCTAGTTTCTTTGAGAAAACAAGCCCGCCATAAGCTGCGTCTATATAGTGGCTCCATATATCCTGAATTTCATGGTATTCGCGAATATCAAGACTACCCGTGCCTGAGTAGACTCCATCATCAAATTTTATCGACGGGGCACTTCTAATCTTTTCCATAAACTCATCAACACGCTTTTCATACAGTCGGTGAGCCCATGAGAAGTTGGCGAGACTCGAATCAAGCACATTGAGAATATTAAACATCCGTCGATCAGAAAGAGACAACGATACCGAAAGTAAGTCTTCAGGAAGTCGATCCGGAATATCATTGATCCGTAGTGGCTTGGTAATTGGAGCGAGGGACCGGAAGGAAACGATATCTGACGGCCTTACAGACTCTATATGGTCTCGAACTTGAGCAAGCATGCTTATCATTCTCACAGCGCGGTTCAAGAGCCGCTCAAGTTTAGCGCGTTCCTCAGTCCTCTTATCTCTCTCGGAATTAAGTTCGGCCTGCGCCATCATTAAAAGTTGACCTGCAATTCCGATCAAACCCGCTACTACTGCTCCAATAATTGCCCCAGTAAACGCAGAATCTTCAAAGGGTATTAGATCAAGAATATCTGCCGTAATCAATACGAGGAGTGTCGCAATTAGGCCGGCGGTGAAGCCTAGTGCAAATAGACCGCCTTGGAGCAATCCCGAGATCGCTACTCTCACCCCCAAACCCCCTCAAACTCCCGCCACTCGCCCTTGCTCATGCCGGAGGTCTCCTGCGTTACCACCTCTCCCGTTAACATCCTCTTAACCACCGCAATCGCCTTCGCCGACAAAGTCACGCCGCCCATCCGGTAATCCTCGAACGCCGCATAGGCCAGTGGCACCCAATCCTTCACGCAGGCGGCAATCGCCTCGGCGTAGACCCTGATCTCGTATTGGGCGTGGGCATCCGCCCGGAGCCGCAGGAAGTGGAAGAGGTTGTGGAGGTCGACCTTCCAGTACCATTGGGTGTAGATGTTGGCGGGGAGGTTCATCCGGGCGAGTTCGCGGGCGAGGCCTTGTTGGGCGTCGCCGTTCGGATCTGTCGTGCTCAGCATCGCCTCGTAATGGTCATAGGCGCGGTTGGCGTCGGATTTCAGAAGGTCGAGGACGCGGGCGGCTTCCTCACCCTGCAAGACCTCTCCCCGGCCCTGGTTGTTCACCGTCGACTGCGCGGCGAGGTGTTCGGGGGCGGGGATGTAGAACTCCCGATCCAGGATCGAGTAGCGGCCGGAGTATTCGTTCACGTTGGCGGTGCGGTGGCGGATCCACTGGCGGGCGACGAAGACCGGCAGCTTCACATGCAGCTTGATCTCGCACATTTCGAAGGGCGTAGAGTGCCAGTGCCGCATCAGGTAGCGGATCAGGCCCTCGTCGTTCTGGACGTGCTTGGTCCCCGCGCCATAGGACACCCGGGCGGCCTGGACGATGGCGGCATCGTCGCCCATGTAGTCGATGACGCGGATGAAGCCGTGGTCGAGGACGGGGTGGGCGTGGTAAAGATGGGCCTCCATCCCTTCGGAGACGGCGCGGAGGGTGGGGCGCGGGGTGGCCCGGGCGGCCGCAATCTCGGACAGTTGGTCGGGGGTAAGCGGCATGGGGCCCTCTGGCATAGGTCGAGTCGAGGTTTACTATAGCTTGCGGTCGGTGAGTGCGATACCGCAAGATGGATGATTGATGGAGGCGAGAATGGCGATACGGTATCTGCATACGATGGTGCGCGTGAAGGATCTTGAGGCGTCGATCGCCTTTTACAAGCTTCTGGGGCTGGAAGAGACCCGGCGCTATGACAACGAGGGCGGGCGGTTCACGCTGGTGTTCCTTGCCCCGCCCGGTCAGCCGGACTGCCCGGTGGAGTTGACCTTCAACTGGGACGGCGACGAGGGGCTGCCGTCGGACAGCCGCCATTTCGGGCATCTGGCCTATGAGGTGGACGACATCCATGCCACCTGCGCGCATCTGCAGGCGAACGGCGTGGTGATCAACCGCCCGCCGCGCGACGGGCGGATGGCGTTCGTGCGGTCGCCCGACAACATCTCGGTCGAGTTGCTGCAGAAGGGGGGCGCGCTGGTCCCGGTGGAGCCTTGGGTGAGCCTGCCGAGCACGGGGCATTGGTGAGGGCGGTCTACAGGCGGAGCGCGCCAGGGCGCGCGCAGTTTCTCTCTCCGGCTCAGGCCGTCGCCTGAGCCGGAGGTGCTGCCTCCGGCGGGAGTATTTGGCAAGAAGCAATTGCGAGAGGGTCAGAGGGACCAGAGGCTGTAGCTGTCCTGGCCCAGGATGGCGGTGTCGCGCAGGGTAAGGCGCGGGGCCGTGGCGAGCGCCGTGAGGCCAAGGGGGCCAAGCGCCGGCTGACCTTCGGCACCGATCAGCGCGCCGGCGGTGAAGAGGGCGAGGTCGTCCACCAGCCCGGCCTTGACCAGGGCCGCTCCGACCGTGCTGCCGCCTTCGCAGAGGATCCTCGTAAGGCCTTTGGCCGCAAGGGCTTGCAGGGCGGCGGTCAGGTCGAGATGGCCGTCGATCTCCACCGTTTCGATCAGGGTGGCGCCGGTGGCCGCCCATGCCATTACCGCAGCCGGGGCTGCGCCTGGCCCGTGCAGAAGCCAGACCGGAGAAGCCTTTGCGCTGCGCCCCAGGCGGCTGGCGGGAGAGTGTTTCAGGGCGCGGTCCAGAACGATGCGGATTGGCTGGTGGCGGGCCCCCAAGTCGCGCACAGACAGGTCGGGGTCATCGGCCAAGGCGGTGCCGGAGCCGATCATCACCGCGTCATGCGCGAGGCGCATCGCATGGACCTTGCGGCGGGCCTCAGGACCGGTGATCCAGCGGGACTCGCCCGTTGCCGTGGCGGTGCGGCCGTCAAGGCTGGCCCCGAGTTTCAGGGTGACGAAGGGCAGGCCTTGGGTCACCCGTTTCAGGAAACCGGCATTCAGAAGCGTGGCATCCTTGATGAGGACACCTTCGGTCACGGCGATCCCGGCCGTGCGGAGCATCGTGTGGCCTTTGCCGGACACCCTTGGGTCCGGGTCGGTCAGGGCGGTGACGACGCGGGCGACTTTCGCGGCGATCATCGCCTTTGCACAGGGTGGGGTCTGGCCGTGGTGGGCGCAGGGTTCCAGGGTGACATAAGCGGTGGCCCCTTCGGCCAGCGCGCCCGCCTGTTCCAGCGCGCGAACCTCGGCATGCGGACGGCCGCCGGGCTGGGTCCAGCCGCGGCCAACGATGATCCCGTCCTTCACCAGAATGCACCCCACGGCAGGGTTCGGCCAGACATTGCCCAGGCCCCGCGCAGCAAGGCGCAGCGCGTGGGCCATATGGGCGGCATCTTCCGGCTGAGGGGTCACTCGTCCCCGGCGGCTCCGGGCCGAAGCTCGCTGACGAAGCCGTCGAAATCGTCCGCCGTCTGGAAGTTCTTGTAAACGCTGGCGAAGCGCACATAGGCCACGGTATCGATCCGCGCCAGCGACTCCATCACGATCTCACCGATGACCTTCGACGGGATGTCGGTGTCTCCCAGGCTTTCCAGCCGCCTGACGATGCCCGAGATCATCTGATCGATCCGCTCCGGGTCGATCGGGCGCTTCTGCATCGCGATCCGGATCGAGCGCTCCAGTTTGGAGCGGTCGAAATCCTCACGCTTGCCGGAGGATTTGATGACCACGAGGTCGCGCAGCTGGACCCGTTCATAGGTCGTGAAGCGCCCGCCACAGGCCGGACAGAACCGGCGGCGACGGATCGAGACGTGATCCTCGGCCGGGCGGGAATCCTTCACTTGCGTATCGATGTTTCCGCAGAACGGGCAGCGCATGCGACCCCCTTTTTGCTGGTTCGTGTTTCCTGCCGCAAGGTCCGGTTGATCCCCTTGCCGCCGCTACCGACTATAGGGTCAGCTTGCAGGTTTCGGGTAGGGATTTCTGATCGCTACCGCATCTGGGGGGCGACCTGTGGCATGGACGACTCAGCGGGGTCGCGGGTCACCACGGCAGGATGTGCCGCATGACGCATCCGTGAACTGACATCCGGGCCGAAGGCGTTACCCTTTCCGCGACCGCAGCAGGAGGATGCCATGACCCGGATGACCGCCAAGGATTTCGCCCCCGAGCTGTTGGAGCTTTATGATTTCTACGCCCATGGCCGGATCTCGAAGCGTGAGTTTCTGGACCGCGCAGGCCGGTTTGCGGTGGGGGGTGTCACGGCGGTGACGCTGCTGCAGATGCTAGGGCCGAACTATGCGCTCGCGCAGCAGGTCGCGGTCGATGATGCGGATATCGTGGCCGAGCGGGTCAGCTACCCCTCGCCCGAAGGGCATGGCACGGTGAACGGCTATCTGGTGCGGCCTGCGGCGGCCACCGGGAAACTGCCCGCCGTGATGGTCGTGCATGAGAACCGGGGCCTCAACCCCTATATCGAGGATGTGACCCGGCGGATGGCGAAGGCCGGGTTCCTGACGCTCGCGCCGGACGGGTTGACCAGCGTCGGTGGGTATCCGGGCAACGACGATGCCGGGCGCGACTTGCAGGCGCAGGTCGACCCGGAAAAGCTGATGAACGACTTCTTCGCCGGGGTGGACTGGCTGATGGCGCATGACGGGTCGACCGGCCGCGTTGGCGTGACCGGGTTCTGCTATGGTGGCGGCGTGGCCAATGCCTGCGCGGTGGCCTTTCCCACGCTTGGCGGCGCGGTGCCGTTCTATGGCCGCCAGCCTGCCGCAGCCGATGTGGCAAGGATCCAGTGCCCGTTGCTGATCCATTATGCCGAGCTTGATGACCGCATCAATGAAGGCTGGCCCGCCTATGAGGCCGCCCTGACTGCGGCGGGGGTGGAGTATCAGGCGTTCATCTACCCCGGCGTGAACCACGGCTTTCACAACGATACCACGCCCCGCTACGACGCCGCGGCGGCGGACCTGGCGTGGGAGCGGACGGTGCAGTTCTTTACCGCGAACCTGGCTTGAAGCCGCCCTTGTCGCGGAGCCGTTGGCTCTGCGCCCCTTCAGACCGGCCTGCCCGCGGACCTGACGCCGCGCGGTCAATACCGGGCATCTGACGGTAGAAGCTTGCGGGCATCTCGCCCATCCGGCAGAAACCGCTTTCGCTGTGTCATATCCGTGTTACGATTCCATGTATGTGGACACGACTCACCCTTCTTCTGCTTTGCGCTGCGCCCGCGATGGCGCAAAGCCTGATTGCCGAAGTGATCTGCTTGCCACGCAAGGACCTGATGACCCGCATGACCGGGGCCGAAGTCGCCGGTCTTGGCCTTCGCGATACCGAGGCGGTGGTCGAGGTCTGGACCCGGCCTTCGGGGGACTGGACGCTGGTGCAAAGCTACGCCAACGGCACCGCCTGCATCCTCGCGATGGGTGAGGCGTGGGAAGCGGTCAAACCGCCCCCGGCCTGACGCGTCAGTTGTTGCAGGTGTATTGCCAGCTTTGGCTAGCAAATTCATAGCATTGGCCGATGGATTCCTTCAGGTCCCAGACCACGTCGAGGGAGTTTGACGCAGTACCGGGATCGCAGGTCAGTTCCGCGACGATAGAGTCATTCTGCAGCACATAGACCGCGCCCTGCAAGTCCTCCGGGGCGGTGGAGTCACGCTCCACCGAGGTGACGACTTCATAGGAATACCCCTGGTTGGTGAAGGTCACACTTTCCCAGATCGACGATCCGACACCGGGCCAGGGCTGGAAGGCGACGCTGGCCAGGGGCTCGGCAATCAGGAGTTCCGGCGCGCCGGGGGGACCGAACGAATAGATCAGCGTTTCGGTCTCGTCGGTGGCGATTTCGGTGTCGGCCGCGATTTCGGTGTCGGTCATAGCGCGTCTCCTCGACTCAGCCCCCGCCGGCGCGCCGAGATTGCGCCTGCGCAGTGACTCGGCGATGACAGCCAGTGTGCGCCGCGCGCGATCAGCGCCGGTCGCAGGCTCTACTGTCCGACCGTGCGGTTGAGGTTGCATTGCGACGCTTTGGCGCCACTGGCCGAAAGGCTGCCATCCTGCGCGCCGCCAAAGGTGGAAATCCCGGTATCGCCCGCGCTTTTCGCCGGATCGAGCGTGAAAGCAATCCCCTCGCCCGCCTTTCGCGGCGGCGGCGACATCCGGTAGATCCGCGTATCGCCCGGCAGGCCCAGCTTTTCCGTCACATACTTCCCCGCCGCGCACCAGTAATTGTTCAACCCCGCCCGCGCCTTGTAGCCGACGGTGAAGTCGGTCTCGGAGTCCTGAGTGATCGGCAGCCGGTCAAGGCTGGCCAGCGCGGGGGTGGCGAGGGTCAGGGCGACAAGGAAGGTAAGGGTGCGCATGGGGCCTCCAAGTGGGTTCCGGTTGGGCAGAGTGTGCATGAAACCACGGGCGGCGGGGGTAAAGTTGTTGCGAGGAGTGGGGGCGGCGTAGGGTGGGTGCAACCCACCGCCCCGGCATGGTGGGTTCCACCCACTCTATGCCTTTCTCACAACACTTCCAAAAATGCGCGAGCTGCAA
This sequence comes from Rhodobacterales bacterium 32-66-7, assembly GCA_002280315.1. Taxonomy (GTDB): domain Bacteria; phylum Pseudomonadota; class Alphaproteobacteria; order Rhodobacterales; family Rhodobacteraceae; genus Tabrizicola. The sequence goes on from NCDS01000004.1 coordinate 24,458, forward strand.
AGCACACGCCACTTCCGAAGGAAAACAACGCAAACAGGAACGCTATATATGTTGCCCAATGAAATCCAACCGCAACAGAGTGATTGTCGTTTCCGTATTGGAGTTGGGTCAAGTATGCAAAAGCAAACGAAACTGGGCTCAGTACTGCTCCAATGGCGAAAAATACCATCGCATATACAAGTCGATCATCACCAGATTTAGAGTTGCCGAGGAAGGTCAGGGTTGAAACAGCGGCAGCCCCATTAAGCAGAAAAGAACCCTTTAGGGCTTCTGCCACATACTTCATGCCCTGCTGCCAATGAAACTTGGCATCTTCATTGGACATTCCTTAACTCCTTCTGGCAATCGATCTTGGCTAAATCATTGATCCAGGAAACTGCGCAACTTCCTCGACCGGCTCGGATGTTTCAGCTTCCGCAAAGCCTTCGCCTCAATCTGCCGAATACGCTCCCGCGTGACCGAGAACTGCTGCCCGACCTCTTCCAGCGTGTGGTCGGTGTTCATCCCGATGCCAAAACGCATCCGCAACACCCGTTCCTCTCGCGGCGTCAGGCTGGCCAGCACCCGCGTCGTGGTTTCCTTCAGGTTCTCCTGAATCGCGGAATCCAGCGGCAGGATGGCGTTCTTGTCCTCGATGAAGTCGCCAAGCTGGCTGTCTTCCTCATCCCCAATCGGGGTTTCCAGCGATATCGGTTCCTTGGCGATTTTCATCACCTTGCGGACCTTCTCCAGCGGCATCTGCAGCTTTTCGGCCAACTCCTCGGGCGTGGGTTCGCGGCCGATCTCGTGCAGCATCTGGCGGCCGGTGCGGACCAGCTTGTTGATCGTCTCGATCATGTGGACCGGGATGCGGATCGTGCGGGCCTGATCCGCGATCGAACGCGTGATCG
>NCDS01000191.1 GCA_002280315.1 Rhodobacterales bacterium 32-66-7
TACAAATCCTACGTCTCGATGGCGCGGATGAAGGAGCTGCAGCCCGAGATGGAGGCGCTGAAGGAACGCGCGGGTGAGGACAAGCAGAAACTGCAACGCGAGATGATGCAGCTTTACAAGGACAAGAAGGTCAACCCCGCCGCGGGTTGCCTGCCGATCCTGATCCAGATCCCGATCTTCTTTGCGCTTTACAAGGTGATCTTCGTCACGATCGAGTTGCGCCACGCCCCATTCTTCGGCTGGCTCGACGACCTTTCGGCCCCTGACGCCTCGTCGCTTTACAACCTGTTCGGCGTCCTGCCTTGGGATGCTCCCCTGCCAGGAACCACCCTTCACCTGATCTTCATCGGTATCCTGCCGATCATCCTTGGCCTGACCATGTGGCTGCAGATGAAGCTGAACCCCGCGCCGACCGACCCGGTCCAGGCCTCGGTCTTCGGCTGGATGCCGTGGCTTTTCATGTTCATGATGTCAAGCTTTGCCAGCGGGTTGATCGTCTACTGGATCACCAACAACACGATCACCTTCACCCAGCAATACATCATCATGCGCAGCCATGGCCACAAGCCGGACCTGTTTGGCAACATCTCCTCAAGCTTCAGGAAGAAGCCGCCGCTTGCGGCCGGGGTGGCGCCGGCGCTGAAGGCTACCGTGGCAGAGAAAACGGTGGAAGCCGATGTCCCGGCCCCGAAATCAGCCCCGAAACCAGCCCCGAAACCAGCCCCGAAACCGGCCGCGAAACCGGCCGCGAAACCGGCCGCGAAACCTGCGGCAAAGCCACCGGCCAATTCCAACCGCAAGCCGCCGGGCAAAGGCAAGACATGACCGGCACGCTGGCGCATGTCTTTCGCCATCCGATCAAGGGACACGGACGCGAGGCTCTCGCGTCCGTTCCGCTATCGGCGGGGGAGTGTGTGCCGCATGACCGGCGCTGGGCCGTGGCCCATGACGCGGCCCACCTGACCGATGGCTGGAACGCCTGCGCCAACTTTGCCCGCGGTGCCAAGGCCCCGGCGCTGATGGCGGTCACGGCTAGGCTCGATGAAGCGACGGCGCGGGTCACCCTGAACCATCCCGACCGGGGCGAGATCGACTTTGCGCCGGACGATCCCGACGATCTGCCCCGGTTTCTGGATTGGGTGCGGCCCCTGAACCCGCCGGACCGGGCGCAACCGGCGCGGATCGTCACGGCCGGGCGGGGGATGACCGACAGCGATTTCCCCTCGATCTCGGTGCAGACCACGGCCTCGCTGCGCGACCTGTCAATGCGGATGGGGCGCGATCTGTCGATGGACCGCTGGCGCGGCAACCTCTGGCTTGACGGGGCCGCGCCGTTTGCCGAGTTCGGCTGGATCGGGCGGCAGATCGAGATCGGTACCGCCGTGCTGGAGGTGCGGGAGCGGATCACCCGCTGTCTGGCAACCGCCGTCGATCCGGAAACCGGACACCGCGACGCCGGGCGACGGCTGGAGGCTGCTGTGACCCTGGCCTTCACCCTGGCCCCGGAGCCGGAGGATGCCGACCGTGAGGTCGGCCGACTGATGTTCGCGGGCCCGGTGACCTTTGTCAAAGGCGTCGTCGCGATGTCCGGCCTGCCGCCCGCCGACCGGCTGGAGGTCTGCTTTGCCGGCCGCTCCAACGTCGGGAAATCCAGCCTGATCAACGCGTTGACCGGGCGGAAGACGCTCGCCCGGGCCTCGAACACGCCGGGGCGGACGCAGGAGATCAACTACTTCGCGCTGGGCGATACCCGCTATCTCGTCGATCTGCCCGGCTATGGCTACGCCGAGGCACCGGTGGCGGTGGTGGCGAAATGGCAGGCGCTGTTGCGCCAGTACCTTGCGGGGCGGCAGACCCTGCGCCGCGCTTTCGTGCTGATCGATGCGCGGCACGGGATCAAGGCGGTCGATGCCGAGATCCTGACCCTCCTCGACCGCTCGGCGGTGACGTTCCAGGTGGTGCTGACCAAGGTCGACAAGATCCACCGCGACGAACGCGTGGCGCTGCTGGCCCAGGTGACCGGGGCCTTGGCAAAGCACCCGGCGGCTTACCCCGAGATCGTGATCACAAGCTCGGAGAAGGGCGAGGGGATCGAGACCCTGCGCGCCATCATCGCGACGCTGGTCTAGACCCCGGTCGGCGGTTTGGCGTCATGCTCGGGATCGGCACCGGGCACCGGATCGTAGCCATGACCCCCCCAGGGGTGGCAGCGGCACAGGCGGTGGACGGTCAGATAGCCGCCCTTCACCCCGCCATGCCGGGCCAGCGCCTCAAGCGCATAGGTGGAACAGGTCGGCTGGAACCGGCAGCCATGGCCGACCCAGGGCGACAGAAGGAGACGGTACGCCCGAACCGGCAGCGACAGACCCCAGGCAAGCGGTGTCATCGCCGGGCCGCGCGGTGCAGGCTTTGCAGGGCCTGGGTCAGATCAAGGCTCAGATCGGCATAGGGGCGGGTGACGGTCGTCTCGGGCCGGGCGACGAGCACGTAATCCCAGCCGGGGTTGGCACGCGCGGCCAGCACCTCCCGCGCGAGGGCCCGAAGCCGCCGCTTGGCCCGGTTGCGCAGCACCGCGTTGCCGATCTTCTTCGAGGCGGTAAAGCCGACCCGCACCGTCAAGGCACCGTCGCCCCGATCCCGGCCTTGCAGAAGAAAGCCATGAGTTCCCTGTCTGCGGGCAGAGGCGGCTTTGAGGAAATCAGCGCGCTTGCGCAGCACCACCAGCGAAACGGCCGAAAACCCGATGGGATTTTCGGCACGGTCGGTGTCGGCTTCCTGTGTGGGTGTCATGCGCCACCCCCGTTCGCCCCGAAGGACGCCTTGAAAGGCGGAAAGGTGTCAGGCCGAAAGGTGTCAGGCGGAAAGCTTGTGACGCCCCTTGGCACGGCGCGCGGCCAGCACAAGGCGGCCATTCTTCGTTGCCATGCGCGCCCGGAACCCGTGGCGGCGCTTGCGAACCAGGTTCGACGGTTGAAATGTGCGCTTCATCGCGGTCTCCATCAGGACGTGCCCGAACCGCTGGCGGATTCGAGGGCTTGGTATTTCCGAAGTCCGCTCTTTACGGGCGCGCGATGCCCAAGTCAACGCAGGGACGGCGCTTTTCTCGCAAGTTTCGGCGGGTCAAGGGACATGGCCTTGGCCAAAGGATCAAGCTGCCGTGATCTGTCTGTCAATGCGGCAACGGCTACTGCATGATCCCGACACAACAGCAGGACCAGCCAAGATGCCAAGCCCGCCCACCCCTTCGTCTGGTCCGCGTTCCGGCTGGCTGCGCAAACTGCCGTTGGTCCTGATCATCGGCGCGGCCATCCTTGGCGCTTTCCTGCTGCGCGACCACGTGAGCTTCGAGGCGCTGGCCCACAACCGGGAAAAGCTGCTGGCCTTCCGCGATGCGCATTACCTCTGGGCGGTCCTTGCCTTCATGCTGGCCTATGTCGTCATCGTGGGTTTCAGCCTGCCGGGCGGGACGGTGGCCACGCTGACCGGCGGGTTTCTGTTCGGCCTCTTTCCCGGGGTGGTCTACAACGTCCTGGCCGCAGGGACCGGCGCGGTTGGCGTGTTCCTGGCGGTCCGGATGGGCTTTGGCGCAGCGGTCTCGGCCCGGATCGAGCAATCCGGCGGTGTCGTGGCGCGGCTGCAGAACGGCCTGCGCGAGAATGAATGGTCGGTCCTGTTCCTGATGCGCCTCGTGCCCGCCGTGCCCTTTGTCATTGCAAACCTTGTGCCCGCCTTTGTCGGTGTCAGCCTGTCGCGGTTCACGATCTCGACCTATCTTGGCATCATCCCGGGTGCCTTGGTCTTCACCTCGGTCGGCGCGGGGCTGGGCAAGGTGTTCGCGGCGGGCGGTGTGCCCGACCTCGGGATCATTCTGACCCCGCCGGTGTTGTTGCCCTTGCTGGGGCTTGCGGCCCTTGCGGCGCTGCCGATGGTGCTGCGTCTGGCCAGGAAGGGTCCCTGAGATGGCACGGATCAAGACCGACATCTGCGTGATCGGCGCAGGCTCGGGCGGGCTTTCGGTGGCGGCGGGCGCGGTGCAGATGGGCGCGCGCGTGGTCCTGATCGAAGCCGGAGAGATGGGGGGCGATTGCCTCAACGTCGGTTGCGTGCCGTCCAAGGCGCTGATCGCGGCAGCCAAGGCGGCCGAGGGGCAGCGCAAGGGCTTTCGCGGCGTGAAGCCGGTCACGCCCGACATCGACTTTGCCGCCGTGAAGGACCATGTCGCCGCTGTGATCGCAGGGATCGCCCCGGTCGACAGCCAGGAGCGGTTCGAGGGGCTGGGGTGCACCGTCATCCGCGCCTTTGCCCGTTTCACCAACCCGCGTGAGGTTGAGGCGGGGGGCCAGCAGATCCGCGCCCGCCGCTTTGTGATCGCCACCGGCTCGCGCCCCGCGGTGCCGCCGATCCCCGGTCTCGACACCGCGCCCTATCTGACCAATGAGACGATCTTCGCCCTGCGTGAGCGTCCGGGCCATCTGATCGTCATCGGCGGTGGCCCCATCGGGGTCGAGATGGCGCAGGCGCATCGGCGGCTCGGGTGCGAGGTGACGGTCCTTGAAGGCTCACGCATCATGGGAAAGGACGACCCGGAGCTTGCCGCCGTCCTGACCGCAGCCTTGCAGGCCGAAGGGGTGCGGCTGATCGAAGGCCAGCCCGTCGTCCGCGTGTCAGGGCAGGCGGGCAGCATGGAGGTCGTGCTGGGCGACGGCCAGGTGATCACCGGCACGCATCTGTTGCTGGCCGTCGGCCGGAAGGTGGAGCTTCAGGCGATGAACCTGGACGCGGCAGGCGTCGCCCATACCCCCAAGGGCGTGACGGTGAACGCAAGCCTGCGCAGCACCAATCGCCGGGTCTATGCGGTGGGCGATGCGGCCGGGGGCCTTCAGTTCACCCATGTCGCGGGCTGGCATGCCGGGTTGATCATCCGGCAGGCGGTGCTGGGCCTGCCCGCCAAGGCCGACCCCCGTGCCATTCCCCGTGTAACCTATACCGAACCGGAACTGGCCCAGGTCGGTCTGACCGAGGCTGAGGCGCGGGCAAAGCATGGCGACGCCCTGACCGTGGTCCGCGCCGATTTCGGCCACAACGACCGCGCCCTGACCGAGGGCAAGGGGCAGGGCTTTGCCAAGGTCTTGGTGGTCAAGGGCCGCCCGGTCGGTGCCTCCATCATCGGGCCGCAGGCGGGGGAGTTGATTGGCCTTTGGGCGCTGGCTCTGTCGGCGCGCCTCAAGATGTCGGCCATCGCCGGGATGGTGGCACCCTATCCGACCTTGGGCGAGGTGTCGAAACGTGCCGCAGGTGCCTATTTTTCCCCGCAACTCTTTGGTAGTCCTTGGGTCAAGCGTCTGGTGCGGCTGGTGCAGCGCCTGATCCCGTGACGGGCTGACAAAGGAAGGGTCGCGCAAGGTGGTACGTCGGGGCCTCTTGAACACGCTGTCCGGGCGGTTCCTGATGCTGACGGTGGTCTTCGTCATGCTGGCCGAGGTGCTGATCTTCGTGCCGTCGATCGCCCGGTTCCGGGCCGATTTCCTGCTGACACGATTGAAGCAGGCGCAGATCGCCGCCCTGACCCAGCTTGCCACCGAAGACATCATCATGCCCGAGCTAGAGGCCGAGCTTCTGGCCAATGCCGAGGTCTACAACGTCGTTCTCCGCCGGGACGAGGTGCGGCAACTGGTCCTGTCCTCTCCGATTCCGGGCGAGGTTCATGCGAGTTTCGATCTTCGCATGGCTGGCCCGGTTGAGCTGATCCGCGACGCGTTTGCC
>NCDS01000192.1:0-4423 GCA_002280315.1 Rhodobacterales bacterium 32-66-7
GTCGGGTGCGGGTGGAGCGGGTGGCGGCCGAGGACCTTGCGCGCGAAGAGGCGCTGCCAGCCTTCGCCCCCCTCCCCGACACTCCGCGCGCCGGTGGGGGCAGGGGACAAAACTTTTCGAAAAGTTTTGGCAAAAGTTTTCGAAAACTTTTGACGCCGGAGGAAACGGAGCGATGACCGCCCTGCCGCAAGCAACCGATAAACGCCTTGGCCTCGTGATCGACCTTGATACCTGCGTCGGCTGTCAGGCTTGTGTGACCGCCTGCAAGGGCTGGAACGATCAGGGCGACGGCCTTTCCGACCAGGACGCCTATGGCGCTGACCCCTCGGGCACCTTCCTCAACCGCGTGCATTCCTACCAGGTCGCCGTCCCCGATGCCCCGCCGCAGATCGTGAACTTCCCCCGCTCTTGCCTGCATTGCGAGGTGGCACCTTGCGTCACCGTCTGCCCGACCGGGGCCAGCTACAAGCGCGCCGAGGATGGGATCGTGCTCGTCAACCCCGACACCTGCATCGGCTGCGGTCTTTGTGCCTGGGCCTGCCCCTATGGCGCGCGGGAGTTGGATGCCGACCAGGGCGTGATGAAGAAATGCACCCTTTGCGTCGACCGAATTTACAACCAGACCTTGCCCGAGGCGGACCGCGAGCCCGCCTGCGTCCGCACCTGCCCGACGAATGCCCGGCACTTCGGGGATTTCGCCGACCCGGAAAGCGAGGTGTCACGGCTGGTGGCCGCGCGGGGCGGCTATGACCTGATGCCGGACATGGGCACGAAGCCCACGAACAAGTACCTGCCGCCACGGAAGAAGGGGCCGGGTGAGGCGAGCCTTCTCGCGCCCCTCCTCGACATCAAGACGACCGGGGTTGCCGGTTGGCTGGACCGGATGCTGGGGAAGCTGCCGGGATGAACCCTGCGCCGTCGGTGATCCTGTTTTCCACCCTCTCGGGCCTTGGGTTCGGGTTTCTCGCCTTCCTTGGGGCAGGGGCCCTGGTGCCCTCGGGCTGGGCGGCGTTCTTCCTTTGGGGGTTGGGCTATGGGCTGGCTGTCGCAGGCTTGCTGGCCGCGACCTTCCACCTTGGCAACCCGAAGAACGGCCTTCTGGCCTTTACCCAATGGCGGACAAGCTGGCTGAGCCGGGAGGCCTGGGCCTCGGTTGCGACGCTTGTCCTCCTTGCGCCGGTGGCGTTGTCGGACTGGCTCGGCCTGTGCCTGCCGCGCGGCTTTGGCTGGGTCGGCGCGGCACTGGCGCTGGGCACCGTGGTCACGACGGGGATGATCTATGCCCAGATCAAGGCCGTCCCGCGCTGGCACCATTGGCTGACGCCGGTGATGTTTCTTGGCTTTGCGGTCGCGGGCGGGGCGATGCTGGCGGGGTCGGCCCTGGCCCCCTTGGCGCTGGTCGGCGTGGGGGCGGGTCTCTTGGCGATCTGGCGGGTGGGTGACGGGGCGTTCCGGCGTGCCGGGCAGACCATGGGCTCGGCGACCGGGCTGGACCGGATCGGTACGCCGTGGGTGTTCGAACCTGCGCATACGGGGGGCAACTACATCAGGCGTGAGATGATCTTTGTCGTCGGCCGGAAGCATGCGGGAAAGCTGCGCTGGATTGCGTTGGGGTTGGCCTCGATCCTGCCGGCGCTTGTCCTTTTGCTGCCGCTGGGGTGGCTGGGGGTCGCCCTGGCGGCGGGTCTGCATCTGACCGGAGCCTTGGTGGCGCGCTGGTTGTTCTTCGCCGAGGCCGAGCATGTCGTGGGCCTTTACTACGGCGCGCGGGGGTAGGCTTTGGCGAGCCCCTTCAAGCGCTATGACATTCGCGGCCGGTTGGGGATCGAGCTTGACGAGGCGGTTGCTTGCCGGATCGCGCAGGCCTTTGCCCGGGTCACCGGGGCCGGGGCGGTGGTGCTGGCGCGGGACAGTCGGGACAGCTCACCCATGCTGGCCGAGGCTGTTGCCCGGGGTCTGATAGCGCAGGGGGTGCGGGTCCTGGACCTTGGACTGGCCGGGACCGAAGAGATGTATTTCGCGACCGCCTATCTGGGGGCCGGGGGCGGGATCATGGTCACCGCCTCGCATAATCCGGCCGATTACAACGGGATGAAGCTGGTCGGGCCGGGTGCTGCGCCGCTGTCGGACGCAGCGTTCGCGCGGGTTCGCGAGATGTCCGACACGCCCATGGACCGTCTCCCCGGTGGGGCGCAGGAGGACTGCAGCCGGGTTCGGTCGGAGTATGTGTCCCATATCGCGGGTCTGGTCGGGCCGGTCGGGCCGCTGCGGGTGCTGGTGAACGCGGGCAATGGCGCGGCGGGGCCGACTGTCGATGCGCTGGCGGAAGGACTTGCTGCGAAAGGCGGCAAGCTCGATCTGGTGCGGATGCACCACGAGCCGGATGGCAGCTTTCCGAACGGCATCCCGAACCCGCTGTTGCCTGGAAACCGCCCGGTCACCGTGGCTGCGGTGCGGGCGGCGAGGGTCGATATGGGCGTCGCCTTCGACGGGGATTTCGACCGCTGCTTCCTCTTTGACGGGCAGGGCGGATTTCTGGATGGCGAGCATGTGGTGGCCCTGCTTGCGAAGGCGCAGCTTGCGCTGCATCCCGGTGCGGCGATTGTCCATGATCCCCGCGTGATCTGGGCGGTCAAGGACGCCATCCGACAGGGCGGCGGGCGGTCGGTGCTCGCCCCGACCGGGCATGTGTTCCAGAAGGCGGCGATGCGGGCATCGGGCGCGGTCTATGGCGGCGAGATGAGCGCGCATCACTATTTCCGCGACTTCATGGCCTGCGACAGCGGCATGATTCCCTGGCTTCTGGTCGCGGGGCTGATCTCGGCCGGAGGCAGCCTTGCGGATCTTGTCAGCGCGTTGCGGCGGGACTTTCCATCCTCGGGCGAGATCAACTTTACCGTCGCGGATACGGCAGCGGTCGTCGAACGGGTCCGCGCCGAACTTGCCCCCCAGGCGCGGGGTGAGGATCGGACCGATGGCCTCAGCCTCGATTTCGGCGATTGGCGGCTGAACCTGCGGGCGTCGAACACCGAACCGCTGTTGCGCCTGAATGTCGAGGCGCGCGGCGATGCCGGTCTTGTGGCCCGAAAGGTAGCCCGTCTGACCGAACTGATCGCGGGGGCGTGACGCAACAGGCTCCGACCCGAAGGTCAGGGCGTGCCGTCGGGTCAGGCGGGCATCGAGGCTGCGTCGACCTTCTGGCGCGGCTCGGCCGGCATGGTCCCGGTGGCCAGGTAATAGGCCTGTTCGGCGATCGAGGTGGCGTGGTCGCCAGCCCGTTCGACATTCTTGGCGATGAAATGCAGATGCATCGACGGTCCGATGTTGGCCGCACTTTCCATCATGTAGGTGAAGAGCGAGCGGAAGAGCGTGTTATACATCTGGTCCAGATCGACATCGCGGCTGCGCACATCCATCGCAAGCTTGGCATCCTTGCGCACCAGCGCCAGTTGCGCATCGTCAAGCATCTTGGCCGCCATCATCGCCATGCGCCGGATCGAGCCTGCATGCGCCTCAACCGGGGCAGAGCGATCGATGATCCGCGTGCGTTTCGCGACGTTCTTGGCATGGTCGCCGACGCGTTCAAGGCTGGTGGCCGCGCGCATCGTGGCAAGGACGAGGCGCAGGTCGGTGGCCGTCGGTGCGCGACGCGCAATCAGGGTCGCCGCTTCGGTCTGGATCATCTCTTCCAGCTGATCGACCGCAACGTCACCTGCCACGACAAGGTCGGCGGCCGCAATATCATGGGCTTCCAGCGCCTGGACAGCGGACATCAGGGCCGCTTCGACCAGACCGCCCATCCGCATCAGATGCGCCTGCAGCGCCTCGAGGTCACGGTCGAAGGCTGACAGGATGTGGGGGTCTTCTACGGCCATGATGCGCTCCTTACCCAATGCGTCCGGTGATGTAGGATTCGGTGCGCGGATCCTTTGGCGTGGTGAAGATCTGCGGCGTGTCGCCGTATTCCACGAGATAGCCGAGGTGGAAGAACGCGGTCTTCTGGCTGACCCGTGCCGCCTGCTGCATCGAATGGGTGACGATGACCACCGAGAAGCTCGCGCGCAATTCGTCGATCAGCTCCTCCACCTGTGCGGTGGCGATGGGGTCGAGCGCCGAGCACGGCTCGTCCATCAACAGCACCTCGGGTGAGGTCGCGATGGCGCGCGCGATGCACAGGCGCTGCTGCTGGCCGCCCGAAAGCCCGGTGCCCGAGGCATCGAGGCGGTCCTTGACCTCGTTCCAGAGGGCGGCCTTGCGCAACGACGCCTCGACGATCACGTCAAGCTCGGCCTTGTTGCGGGTCATGCCATGGATCTTGGGTCCGTAAGCCACGTTGTCGTAGATGCTTTTCGGAAACGGGTTCGGCTTCTGGAACACCATCCCGATCTTGGCCCGCAACTGCACCGGATCGACGCGGGGGTCG
>NCDS01000192.1:4465-6966 GCA_002280315.1 Rhodobacterales bacterium 32-66-7
GGTCGAGGATATCGACATCGACATCCTTCAGCGCATGGTTCTGGCCGTAATGCACCTGAACCCCCCGCGCGGTGATCTTCGAGGTGGCGGTGTCGGTGGCAAGCGAGGTGCGGGTCATGTCGTTCATGGCAATGGTCCTTACCAGCGGCGTTCGAAGCGGCGGCGCAGCATGATCGCGCCGACGTTCATGATGACGAGGAACACCAGAAGCACGATGATCGCGCCGTTCGAGCGTTCGATGAAGGCTGGGTCGGCGCGGCTGGCCCAGGAATAGACCTGCACCGGCAGCGCCGTCGCGGGATCAAGAAAGCCCTCTGGCGGGGCCGAGGGATAGTTGTCGACGAAGGCCACCATGCCGATCAGAAGGAGGGGCGCGGTCTCGCCCAGGGCCGAAGCGAGGCCGAGGATGGTCCCCGTCAGGATGCCCGGCATCGCGAGCGGCAGGACGTGGTGGAACACGGTCTGCATCTTGGACGCGCCGATCCCCAGCGCCGCATCGCGGATCGACGGCGGCACCGCCTTGATCGAGGCGCGGGTGGCGATGATGATCGTGGGCAGGGTCATCAGGCTGATCACCAGAGCGCCCACCAGCGAGGAAGATTGCGGCATTCCGGCAAAGTTGATGAAGATCGCGAGGCCCAGGATGCCGAAGACAATCGACGGAACGGCGGCGAGGTTGGCGATATTGACCTCGATCGCGTCGGTCCAGATGTTCTTCGGGGCAAACTCCTCAAGATAGATCGAGGCAGCGACGCCGACGGGCACGCACATCACCAGAACCAGCAGCATCATGTAGGCCGAGCCAAGGAGCGCCACGCCAAGACCCGAGGCTTCGGGCCGCTGGTCGGAGGCGTCGGGATTGGTAAAGAAGCTCCAGTTCCAGGAGGTGGTCAGGATACCGGCGTCCTCCAACTGCACGGCAAGCCGCAACTGGTCGGGAGAGACGTTCGAGTCGCGCTCGGCCGTTTCAAGCGTGACCCGGCCTTTGATGAAGCCGTCGATCCGACCGCCGGCCAGAACCTTGGCGTCGATCGTGGTGCCGACAAGCGAGGTATTGGCAAGGACCGTCGCGCGCAGCTGACCGGCGGCGTCTTTCGAGATCATGTCGCCGATATCGGCGTCAGAGAGACCGTCCTGCACGATGCCGCGGCGGTCAAGCTCGGCCCGGAAGGCGGTGGTCAGGACCCGGGAATAGCCGACCGTCGTGACCTTGGTCATCTCTTCGCGCAGGCGGTTGCCATCGGGGTCCAAGACCTCGGCCGAAAGCTCCATCGGGAAGGAGAGGGTCGCCTGGTAAAAGGACGATACCCCGTCGCGCAGGATGGTGAAGAGCATGATCGCCAGCATGCCGAGGGCAAGGACGATGGCGGCGATGCCGTAAAGGCGAAAGCGCGTCTCGGCGGCATTGCGGCGGCGCATGTTGGCGCTGGCGCTGAGGATCGAGCTTCTTTCCCGCGGTTTGAACGCCGGGGTGGCCTGGGGGACCTGGGTTGCGTCGGTCATTCGTACTGCTCCCGGTATTTGCGCACGATCCAGAGGGCGAAGATGTTCAGCGCCAGCGTGATCACGAAGAGGGTCATCGCCAGGGCAAAGGCGACCAGGGTTTCGGGCGCGGCAAAGTCGGTGTCGCCGGTCAGCTGACCAACGATCTTCACGGTCATGGTGGTCATCGCCTCGAACGGGTTGAGGTCAAGCTTGGCGGCAGCGCCTGCGCCCATGACCACGATCATCGTCTCGCCAATCGCGCGGGAGGCGGCCATGAGGATCGCCCCGACGATGCCCGGCAGGGCGGCGGGCAGGATGACCTGGCGCACGGTCTCGGACTTGGTGGCCCCAAGGCCAAGGCTGCCGTCGCGCAAGGACTGCGGCACGGCGTTGATGATGTCATCCGACAGCGAGGAGATGAAGGGGATGTTCAGGATCCCGATCACGATCCCTGCCGTCATCACCGACGAGCCGGAGTTGCCGAAGCCGAGCGGTTGGGCAAAGTAGTCGCGCAGGAAGGGGCCGACGGTGACCAGCGCGAAGATGCCGAAAACCACGGTCGGGATGCCGGCGATCACCTCGATCAGCGGCTTGACCCAGCTGCGGACGGGTTTGGAGGCGTATTCGGCAAGGTAGATCGCGGCGTAAAGCCCGATCGGCACCGACACCAGCATCGAGACGAGGGTGATGTAAAGCGTGCCCCAGATCAGCGGCAGCACCCCAAGCTCGGACCCGCCGCGGAAGTTGGGCGACCAGGTCAGGCTGAAGAAGAAATCCTGCCAGGGGTATTTGGAGAAGAAGTCGAAGGTTTCCGAAAAGATCGACCAGACGATCCCGATCGTGGTCAGGACCGCGATGGAGGAGGCGACGATCAAGAGGGCGAGGACGACCTGCTCTACCCGGTTGCGGGCGCGAAACTCTTTTTCGGCGCGGCTGACACCCCAGATCGCCCCAAGGACGGCAAGGATCAGGATCACGGCGGTCTGGCCGGCCGATCCCCAGGCGGTCATCTCGCG
>NCDS01000193.1 GCA_002280315.1 Rhodobacterales bacterium 32-66-7
TAGCCCTCATACCGGATTTCGGTATAGTCCGCCCCGTCGCCCATCTGGGATTTCTTGATCGCGCGGTCGATCACGTCCTTCGGCATCGACACCGCCTTCGCCGCCTTCACCGCAAGGCGCAGACGGGGGTTCATGTCGACATCGGGCATGCCCATCTTCGCCGCGACGGTGATTTCCTTCGCCAGCTTGGAGAACATCTTCGACCGCAGCTTGTCCTGCTTGCCCTTCCGGTGCTGGATGTTCGCCCATTTCGAATGGCCTGCCATGACCTGAAACTCCGCCTCTTTGGTGCTGGCGTCGTCTACACCAGCGCACCGCGTCCCCGCAACCCCGCCGCACTTGTCAGCCGTCAAAGGGGCCAGATCACCGGGATCAGCGCCGAGGCGACCAGCATCACGATCAGATTGAGCGGCAAGCCGATCCGGGTGAAATCAAGGAACCGATACCCGCCCGGCCCATAGACCATCATGTTGGTCTGATACCCGACCGGGGTCGCAAACGCCAAGGTGGCGGAAAACATCACCGCCACCACAAAGGGGCGCGGGTCGTGGCCCAGCGTCTCGGCCAGCTTGATCGCGATGGGGGTATAGATCACCGCAACCGCGTTGTTCGACAGAAACTCGGTCAGCACGAGGCCGATGAAATAGACTGCAAGGATCACGGCGAACGGCCCCAGCCCCTCCAGCAAGGGGGCCACCGCGTTGACGATGATGCTGACCGCCCCCGACTGCTCCAGCCCCTCGCCCACCGCGAGCATGGCGAAGATCATCGCCAGCAGGCGGCCATCGACAAACTCGAACGCCTCGTCGCTGTCCACGCAGCGGGTGATCAGGATCACCGCGACGGCAATCAGCGCGAGTGGCAGGATCGGCGCCACATCCAGCGCCGACAGGACCACGATGACCCCCAGCGCCAGAAGCGCAATCGGGGCCTTCGCGCGCCGGAACGCCTTGATCGACGGGCGGCTGATGTCGACCAGATCCATATCCGCCGCAAGCCGCTGGATATCCTCGATCGCGCCCTCCAGAAGAAGGGTATCGCCGACCCGTACCACCAGATCGTCCAGCTGTCGGCCGATGTTCTGGTTCCGCCGATGCGCCGCGAGCACATAGACCCCATAGCGCCGCCGCAGCCGCAATTCGCCCAGCCGTTGCCCCTCCATCCGGCAGCCGGGGCCGATCAGAACCTCGACCGTCTCGGTCTTGACCGACGAAAGCTTGTCGACCAGATGCACGTCCTTCCGGGCGTGGAGGTCCATCAGCTCGGTCATCTCGGTGCGCAGGACGACGCGGTCGCCCGCCTGCAGGACCACCACGGCCAGATCCCGGCGGAGCGACGCATCCCCCCGCAGCACGTCGATCACCCGCACCCCGTCGCGCTTGAACAGATCGATGTCCATCACCGCCTGGTCGATCAATGTGCTGTCGGATGGCACTGCAACCTCGGTGAAGAACTTCATCTTCCTGCGGTCGTTCAGCAGCACCCCCATCGATTGGCGGTCAGGCAACAACCGGTTGCCAAACAGCATCAGGAACGGCTGAAATGCGCCAGCCCCTCTTGCGCCGCCACCCCATCGACCAGGATGTTGGTCGAGGTGCCGATGAGCGTGATCATCCCGCCAAGAACGGTCATGTAGCTAAGCGGGATCAGCAATTTCGACGGTGCCTTGCCCAGCTTGATCGCAAGCTGGATCACGACCGGGATCATCACCGCCACCAGGGGCGTGTTGTTCATGAAGGCCGAGGCGATGGCAGTCGCGCCAAACAGGACGATGATCGTCGTCTTGGGCCGGTCACCGACGTGCCGCTCGGCCGCCGTGATCACCATCTCGACCGCGCCGGTCCGGACCATTCCGCCCATCACCAGAAACATCATCGCGATCGTCCAGGGGGCGGGGTTCGACAGCACCGCCGTCGCCTCGGGGATCGGCAGGATGCCAAGGACCAGCATCGTGACCGCGCCGGAGATCGCCGTCACCTCGACCGGAATCCGCTCCATCACGAAAAGGGTGAACATGACCAGAAGGATCGCCAGGGCCACCCAGGGCTGCACCTCAGCCGGTACCACAAAGCCGAACATCAGGCCTCCGTCGGCTTGCCGCTTGGCTTTACCAATGCCACACCGGCCAGCATGATCACAAGCGCCACCCAGACGCTGGGCGAAAACCGCTCGTTCAACAGCGCCATGGCCCAGAAAACGCCCGATCCGGTGACAAAATAGGCCACCTGTGCCGCGAAAACTGCACCGGCTTTGCCATTCAGCCAAACGTAGCCAGCGTAAAGGAATGCATGCAACACTGACATGAAGACCAAGGCTCCCTCGGCCCGACCCATTGGCAATGGGTTGAACATTTGCCCCAGTCCAAGTGCAAAGGGCAAGGTAATCCCGGCCACCGCCAGGCTGGCCCAGAACATCACCTCGATCGGATCAAGCCCGAACGTGCCCCACCGTGCCACGATATTTCCCTCCAGCGCATAGGACAGCGGCCCAAGCAGCGCGACCGGCACCCAAACCGCAAGGGCGGGATCTGGAAGGCCGCCACCGGGCAGCACGATCAGCGCGACCCCTGCCATGCCACAACCAAGGCCGGCCAACCTCAGGGCGGAAAACCGGTCCATGCCCAGGGCAATCGCTATCGGAAACGACAGCAGCGGAATGGTCGAGATCAGGATCGACATGATCCCGGCCGGAAGATGAACGACCGATCGGTAGAAGGTGAACGTGGGGATCACCGTCCCGACCACCGCGATGACGACCGCGAAAGCCAGTCCCCGCCCGGTCAACGGCAACCGCTGACCGCGCGCCAGGATCAACGCGCCCATCACCAGAACGCCCAAAATGCCTTGCCAGAAGATCAGCCCGAAGACTCCGTGCCCGGTCGAAGCCGCGATCTTGCCCAAGGCCTGTGTGCTACCCCAGCCTATGCCAAGCAGAAGCAGGACTCCGATATAGAACAGCCGCTTGCTCATGGCACCGCCTCCTCAAGCCGCCCGCCGACCCGGATCATCCGGACCCTGGTCGCAAGGCCGGTCTTGTCATCGGTCTCGACATAGACCCCCGAAAGCGTCGCCTCACCGCCCGCAGGTTCGAACCTTGCCTTCGCCATGCCGGTGATGAAGCGCCGCAACGGCTCCAGCTTCTCCATCCCGATCACGCTGTCGTAATCGCCGCACATTCCGGCATCGGTCTGGTAGGCCGTGCCCTTGGTCAGGATCATCGCATCCCCGGTCGGCACATGGGTATGCGTGCCGACGACGAGCGAGGCCATCCCGTCGCACCAATGTCCGGTCGCCATCTTTTCCGACGTTGCCTCGGCATGGATGTCGACAATCGCCGCCTGCACCGATGCCCCCAGCGTATGCGCCTTCAAGACTGCCTCCAGGGCCGAGAACGGGTCATCGAAGGGTCGCTTCATGAACACCTGGCCCAACGCCTGCGTCACCAGCACCTTCCGGCCCTGCGTCGCCTCGAACACCCGAAAGCCCCGGCCCGGTGCCACCTTGGAAAAGTTCAAGGGCCGGATCACCCGCGGCTCACCCTCGATGAACGACAGCATGTCCTTCTGGTCAAAGGCATGATCGCCCAGCGTCAGACAATCCGCCCCCGCGCCAAGCAATTCCTTGGCATGGTCCCCGGTCAGCCCGGCCCCCTGGCTAGCATTCTCGCCATTCACCACCACGAAATCGAGGCCCCAGGCCGCCCGCAAGCCCGGCAGACGCTCGGTCACTGCAGTCCGGCCAGACCGGCCCATGACGTCGCCAAGAAAAAGGAGTCGCATGCCGCTGGCTTAGGCGCGGGCGTCAGCCCCGGCAAGCGCATATCCCACCCGACCGACATTTTTCCGCCCGTCGCCCCACCCCACCATCTGCCCGCCTCGCATTCAGCGCGCCCGCCACTACCCCCCCTTTCCCCGGTTCCACATGCCAAACACGCAACGCCGCCGCCCCCGTTACCCGGCGTGTCACCCAGCCAATGCCCAAGCCACACGCCTTCCTCGCCATTTCCTTTCTGGAAAAATATCCCACGGGGGTACGGGGGTGTGAAACCCCCGCCTTGGTCAACCCAATCACGATGTCAAAATCTTTGTCCGACCGCCGACGCAATCCTCGTTTCCCCCGCGCCGCCCCTGCCCTATCTTCCGCGGATGACCACCCTTCCCAGCGTCCTCTCCGACTGGTTCGCCGCCAAGGGCTGGACCCTCCACCCCCACCAACAGGACATGTTGGCCCGGGCAAAGGACCCCGCCACCCTCCTCATCGCCCCGACCGGCGGCGGCAAAACGCTTGCGGGATTCCTTCCCACCCTGGCCGAGCTTGGCCCCACCCCGCCCCCCGGCCTTCACACCCTCTACGTCTCGCCCCTGAAGGCGCTTACCGCCGACATCCGCCGCAACCTCCGCACGCCGATCGAGGGCGCGGGTCTCAACATCCGGGTCGAGGATCGCACCGGCGACACCACCTATACCCAGCGCCGCAAACAGCGTGCCGACCCGCCGCAGATCCTTCTGACCACGCCCGAAAGCCTCGCCCTGCTTCTGTCCTACGAAGACGCCCCGCGCATCTTCCAGGGTCTGCAACGGGTAATCATCGACGAAATCCACGCCCTCGCCGAAAGCAAGCGCGGCGACCAGCTTGTCCTGCAACTCGCCCGCCTCCAGTCGCTGACCCCGCATCTGCGCCGCATCGGCCTTTCCGCCACGGTCGAAAACCCCCCCGCGCTGGCCCGCTTCCTCAGCCCCCGGACGACGATCCTCGAAGCCGACCCCGGACCCGACCCCGACATCTCGATGCTGGAAACCGACGCCGCCCCCCCGTGGAGCGGTAATGGCGGCCGCTACGCCATCCCCGCGATCCTGAACGAGGTGACGCGCCACCAGACCACCCTCATCTTCCACAACACCCGCGCCCAAGCCGAGCTTTTCTTTCACGACCTCTGGCTTGCCAACACCGAAGACCTGCCGATCGGCATCCACCACGGCAGCCTCTCCCGCGAAAGCCGTGACCGGGTGGAACAGGCGATGGCCGCGGGCCAGCTTCGTGCGGTGGTCTGCACCGGATCGCTCGACCTCGGCATCGACTGGGGCGATGTGGACCTCGTGATCCAGGTCGGCGCGCCGAAGAACGTCAAGCGCCTCGTGCAACGCATCGGCCGCGCCAACCACCGCTACAACGCCCCTTCCAAGGCGCTCCTCGTCCCGGCCAACCGGTTCGAGGTGGTGGAATGCCAGGCCGCCCTCGACGCCGTCAAAGCCCATAGCCTGGACGGCGAACCCCGAGGGCCCGGGCCACGGGATGTCCTCTGCCAGCACATCCTCGCCACCGCCGCCGCGGGCCCCTTCGACGCCGACGCCCTCTACGCCGAAGTCATCACCGCCGGCCCCTACGCGCAGCTCACCAGACCGGAGTTCGACGCCTGCCTCGACTTCACCGCCACCGGCGGCTACGCGCTGAAAGCCTATGACCGCTGGCAGCGCCTGAAACAGACCCACGGCAAATGGCACCTGCGCGACCCCCGTTCCGCCGCCCTGATCCGGCAGAACCTCGGCACGATTCTCGAGATCGAGACGCTGAAGGTCCGCCTGAAGAACCACGTCGGTGGCACCCCCCTCGGCGAAGTCGAGGAAAGCTTCGCCTCCTCCCTCACCCCCGGCGACACCTTCCTGATCGGCGGCCAGATCGTCCGCTACGAGTCCTTGCGCGAGATGACGGTGGAGGTGTCTCGCACCCCCGGCCGCGACCCGAAGGTCGCCGTCTTCAACGGCACCAAATTCGCCACCTCAACCCTTCTGGCCGACCGCATCCTCCGGATCTTCCAGCAGGAAAGCTGGCCTGATCTGCCCACCCACACCGCCGAATGGCTTACCCTCCAGCGTGAGGTC
>NCDS01000194.1 GCA_002280315.1 Rhodobacterales bacterium 32-66-7
CTTCGACCCCCGGCTGATCGGTGTCGTCGCCAGCGCCGTCGCCAAGGCCGCGATGGAAACCGGGGTCGCCGCGCGGCCCATCGCCGATCTGGACGCCTACAAGCGCGAGCTTGACGGGTCGGTCTTCAAGTCCGCGCTGATCATGCGGCCGGTGTTCGAAGCCTCACGCCTGACCAGCCGCCGCATCGTCTTTGCCGAGGGGGAGGATGAACGCGTCCTTCGCGCCGCCAATGCGATGCTCGAGGAAACGAACGACCAGCCGATCCTGATCGGCCGCCCCGAGGTGGTCACGGCGCGCTGCGAACGCGCCGGGCTGCCGATCCGGCCGGGCCGCGACTTTCACCTGGTGAACCCGGAAAACGACCACCGCTACCGCGATTACTGGGGCACCTATCACGAGTTGATGGCCCGGCGCGGCGTGACGCCCGACATCGCCCGCGCGGTGATGCGGACCAACACCACCGCCATCGCCGCGATCATGGTCCACCGGGATGAGGCCGACAGCATGATCTGTGGCACCTTCGGGCAGTTCAACTGGCACCTTGGCTACGTCCGCCAGATCCTGGCGCGCGGCGGCCTGCATCCGGTCGCGGCCCTCAGCCTGATGATCCTGGAGGATGGCCCCCTCTTCATCGCCGACACCCATGTCCATTCCGAACCGAGCCCCGAGCAGATCATGCACACGGTGATCGGTGCCGCCCGCCATGTCCGCCGCTTTGGCGTGACCCCCAAGATTGCCCTTTGCACCCAGTCGCAGTTCGGCAACATCGACAACGCCAACGCCCGCCGGATGCGCGACGCGCTGGAGATGCTCGACGCGCGCGAACCTGACTTTGCCTATGAAGGCGAGATGAACATCGACGCGGCCCTGGACCAGTCGATCCGTGACCGTCTGCTGCCGGGGTCGCGCTATGAGGGGGCGGCGAACGTGCTGGTGTTTGCGTCCTCTGAGGTGGCCTCGGGTGTGCGGAATATCCTGAAGGTCAAGGCGGGGGGCTTGGAGGTCGGGCCAATCCTGATGGGCATGGGCAACACCGCGCATGTGGTGACCCCGGCGATCACCGCGCGGGGGCTTTTGAACATGTCCGCCATCGCCGGGACGCCGGTCGCGCATTATGGGTGACAGCTTCTCAGCCTATTCCGACAAGGACCGTCGACGGGCCATCATCGTCTCGGCCCTGCTGGGCTGGACCGGCGTCACGGTGATGGAGCTTTATGGCGCGAACCGAAGTCAGCTTCTGTTCTACCTGCCGTTCTTTGCCGTGATCGGTCTGCCGATCGCGTTCTTGACAACCTGGGTCATCGGCGGGCCAATCATCCGGCGCGTCATGCGCCGACCGGTCGGCTGGCTGCGGGCCGCGTTTGCCGGCGCAACCGTCGCCACGATCCTTGCCGCCATTAGCATAGTGATCGGGCGCTTGAACGGGCTGCGGGCCTACAATGACCCGACTTTTCACTACCGCCTCGGCGCTGGCGAGTATACGAGCGCGATCGACGGGATACTCACCCCCTACGGCTGGCTTCTTGTCGCCCGCAACACCGCACTCTTTGTCGCCCTCGGCACCATGATCGGCCTGATTGTCCGGGTCGTCATCGGGCCGGGCCAGCGGGTGCCATGACCTCCTCGTGCGACTGCGTCTTCTCGTCGTCGGCCGCAGCGAGGAGTGACGCAGTCATCGACGAGCGTCCCGCGCCGGAAAAAGCCCGGCTCCGTTTCCGGTAACAGCATTGCAACACCGCGCGTCGATGCCGTAACACCCGTCCATCGGGGGGGGACCGCAATGACCTACGCAGACGTATACCGCCAATGGCAGCAAGACCCGGAGCGGTTCTGGATGCAGGCCGCCGAGGGCATCGACTGGGTGACGAAGCCGACGCAGGCCCTCAACGCCTCCCGCGCGCCCTTGTACGAATGGTTCACCGACGCCACCGTCAACACCTGCTGGAACGCCGTTGACCGCCATGTCCTCGCCGGCCGCGGCAAGCAGCCGGCGATCATTCACGACAGCCCGGTCACCGGCACCAGGCATGTCATCACCTACGCCGAGCTTCAGGACCGCGTGTCCCGCCTTGCCGGGGCGCTCCGCGCCAAGGGCATCGGGAAAGGCGACCGGGTCATCCTCTACATGCCGATGGTCCCCGAGGCGTTGGAGGCGATGCTCGCCTGCGCCCGCCTTGGCGCGATCCATTCGGTCGTCTTCGGCGGCTTTGCGGCGAACGAACTGGCCGTCCGCATCGACGACTGCACCCCAAAGGCGATCATCGCCGCAAGCTGCGGGGTGGAGCCGACTCGGGTGGTCCACTACAAACCCCTACTCGACGCCGCCATCGACCTGGCCAGCCACAAGCCCGCCTTCTGCGTGATCTTCCAACGAGAGCAGGAAGTCGCCAAACTCACCCCCGGCCGCGATGTCGACTGGCACGAGTTTCAGTATGGCGTGGAGCCTGCCGATTGCGTGCCGGTCGAAGGCAACCATCCGGCCTATATCCTTTATACCTCCGGCACCACCGGCGCGCCGAAGGGCGTGGTTCGCCCCACCGCCGGGCATCTGGTGGCGCTGAACTGGACCATGCGGGCAATCTACACCTGCGGCGCGGGCGATGTGTTCTGGGCGGCAAGCGACGTGGGCTGGGTCGTGGGCCACAGCTACATCTGCTATGGCCCCCTGATCCATCAAGCGCGATGATCCGGAGGGTAAACTGGTCCCGCCCCTGCCCAGCCTGCGGGCGCTGTTCCTTGCCGGGGAACGGGCCGACCCCGACACGATCCACTGGGCGCAAAGGCATCTCAAAGTGCCGGTGATCGACCACTGGTGGCAGACCGAAACCGGCTATGCCATCGCCGCCAACCCCCTTGGGATCGAGGCTTTGC
This sequence comes from Rhodobacterales bacterium 32-66-7, assembly GCA_002280315.1. Classification (GTDB taxonomy): domain Bacteria; phylum Pseudomonadota; class Alphaproteobacteria; order Rhodobacterales; family Rhodobacteraceae; genus Tabrizicola. Next base: position 2,873 of record NCDS01000194.1, read on the forward strand.
CGATCAAGATCGGCTCGCCTTCGGTACCGATGCCCGGCTTTGACGTGCAGGTGCTGGACGAGGGTGGCCATCCGGTTTCCCCCGGTACGCTGGGGGCCATCGCGATCCAGCTGCCCTTGCCGCCCGGCACGCTGCCGACGCTCTGGAACGCCGAGGAGCGGTTTATCAAAAGCTATCTTTCGCATTTCCCGGGGTATTACGAGACGGGCGATGCCGGGTATGTCGATTCGGGCGGTTATCTTTACGTCATGGCCCGCACCGATGACGTGATCAACGTCGCGGGGCACCGCCTGTCCACCGGTGCGATGGAAGAGGTGCTGGCCGGTCACAAGGACGTGGCCGAATGCGCGGTGATTGGGGTGGCGGACCCGCTGAAAGGGCAGTCGCCGCTGGGGTTTCTCTGCCTCAACAAGGGCTCCGACCGGCCGCATGACGAGGTGGTGCGCGAATGCGTGGCGCTGGTGCGCGACCAGATCGGCCCGGTCGCCGATTTCAAGCGCGCCGTGGTGATCGAGCGGTTGCCGAAGACCCGGTCGGGCAAGATCCTGCGCGCCACCATGGTCAAGATCGCCAACAGCGAAAGCTGGAAGATGCCCGCCACCATCGACGATCCGGCGATTCTGGCCGAGATCACGGCCGCGCTGCAAAGCATGGGCCTTGCAGCGCGGCACAGCCAGATGACATGAACCTGGGCTGGACTTGGCGCCCGGTCTGCGCCACCTTTTGCAATATGCATACCGTTCTGCAACAGCCTCATCCTTTGACCCCCGTCCCGGGACGGCAATGATGCCCGACGCCCGCAGCCAGGCCTTTCGTGACCTTCGTCTGGCGATTGCCGCGCTGGGGCCGCACCTCCAGCCGAAGGCGGCCGCTGCGCTGACCGACCTCGCGGACCTGGTCGACCGGCTTGACCAACCGCCCGCCGACGAAGCCGGCGATGACGCCCCCGAACCGCTGCGCCATCTTCTGACACTGGCCGGACCGGAGGTTGCCCCGCTCCTTTTGCAGCAGCTGGTCGCCGACCTCAGCCAATGCCAGCGCGACATCGTGGGTGCGGTCGAGCGGGACGACTGGCAGTCCGGACGCAACGGCAGTCACGTCCTGATGTCCCTGGCCGGATCGGTCGGGGCGGTCGCGCTCCAAAGCCTCGCCGAAGCGATGAACGCGGCGGCACATCGGCAGGACATGGACGACGCGGTCCGGCTTTTGCCGCAGATCACCGCCGAAATCGGCATCGTCATCCGCATGATCGAGGCGACGCCACCGGTCCTTCCCCTAGCGGAAGGTAAGCGATGAAAGCCGCAAACCGCACCCGCCCGCCCCTGGTGTTGATCGAGGATACGCAGTCCCTGCAGATGGTCTACCGCTCGATCCTTGCGTCCGCCGGGCACCGGGTGGCCGTGGCCGGCACCGCAGCCGAGGGGCTGGCCCAGGTCAAGGCGCTGATGCCTGCCGTGGTGCTTTTGGACCTGATCCTGCCGGACCGCGACGGGCTTCTTCTGATGCGGGACATTCTGGAGGTGAAGCCCGACACCAGCATCATCGCGCTGACCGCGAACGGGTCGGTCAACCGCGCGGTCGAGGCGATGCGCGCCGGGGCGCATGACTTTCTGGTCAAGCCCTTCGGCGAAGGCCGGTTCCTGGACGCGGTGCAGAACGCGCTGGCGGCTGGCCGGGTCACGCCGCCACGGGGCGCGGTCTCGGCCCTGCCCGCCGACCAGCCGGTGCTGAACGATCAGGCCGGGTTCATCGGCTCCTCCGCCGCGATGGAACGGGTGCATGCCATCATCGCCTCGGTCGCGCGGTCGATGGCCACCGTGTTCATCACCGGCGAAAGCGGCACTGGAAAAGAGCTTTGCGCGCTGGCCGTCCACGCCAGTTCGGCCCGGGCGAAGGGGCCGTTCATCGCGCTCAACTGTGGCGCGATCCCGCAGGACCTTCTGGAATCCGAGGTGTTCGGCCATGTGAAGGGCAGCTTTACCGGTGCCATCGCCGACAAGCCGGGGGCGGCGGCGGCGGCGGATGGCGGCACGCTGTTTCTGGACGAGATCTGCGAGATGGCGCCTGCCTTGCAGACCAAGCTTCTGCGTTTTCTCCAGACCTCTACCGTGCAGCCGGTCGGCGCGACGCGGCCGCGCAAGGTGAATGTCCGCATCGTCTGCGCCACCAACCGCGACCCGCTGGAGGCGGTGCGACGCGGCGAGTTCCGCGAGGATCTGTACTACCGGCTGTTCGTGGTGCCGATCCACATGCCCTCGCTTCGTGACCGGAGCGAGGATGTGCTGGATATCGCCGAAGCCGCGCTGCACCGCTTCGGGCAAGAGGAGGGGCGCAATTTCCTTGGCCTTGACCCGGCGGTGCGTGACCTGCTGCCGCGATTGCCCTGGCCCGGCAACGTGCGCCAGCTTCTGAACGTCATCCGCAACGTGGTGGTGCTGAACGACGGCGGCTGGGTCACGCCCGAAATGCTGCCGCCCGGCCTTGATATCCCGCGCGAGACGCCGCTTGCCCCCCCAGGTCAGGCTGTGGCCGGACCAGCCCTCCTTGGCGTGGACAGTCTGGTCGGCCTGACCCTGGCCGAGGCCGAGCGCAGCCTGATCGAGGCGACGCTGGCGCGGCACGGCGGGTCGGTCCCCAAGGCGGCGCGGGTGCTGGATGTCTCGCCCTCGACTCTTTACCGCAAGATCGAGGCCTGGAACCAGAAGGCGCGCTGACGGCAAGGGCTCGTCGTTCGACTGCGTCGCTCCTCGCTGTCTCGCGACGAGAAGACGCAGTCGCACGAGGAGCGGCGGTCAGGTGAACTGCTCGCCGATCAGCCGTTCCTCCAGCCCATGGCCGGGGTCGAACAGCAACCGGTGCGTGATCGACACGTCCGAGAAGACCTCGACATAAACCACGTCCCGCACCGAGGACCGGCTGTCGGCATCGGCCATCACCGGGCGCTTTTCGCCCTCCAGCACCTCGAACCGCACCACGGCGGATGACGGCAGCAGCGCCCCCCGCCAGCGTCTTGGCCGAAACGCCGACATTGCGGTCAAGGCCAGCACATCCGACCCGATCGGCAGGATAGGGCCATGCGCCGAATAATTGTAGGCGGTCGACCCCGCCGGAGAGGACACCAGCGCGCCATCGCACACCAGCTCTTCCAGCCGCACGCGCCCGTCGATCACCACCCGCAGCTTTGCCGCCTGCGGCCCCTGGCGCAGCAGCGATACCTCGTTGATCGCCAAGGCCTTCGTCACCCGGCCCTTCACATTCTCGGCCCGCATCGCCAGGGGGTGGATCGTCGTTTCCTCCGCCGCGCGCAGGCGGTCGGGCAGGTCATCCTCGGCATAGGCGTTCATCAGGAACCCGATCGTGCCGCAGTTCATCCCGTAGACCGGCAGCCCGCGCCCTTGCGCGGTGTGCAGCGTCTGCAGCATGAAGCCGTCGCCGCCCAGGGCCACGATCACCTCGGCCACCCGCCCGTCCGCCTGACCATAGCGCGCGGTCAGCGCCGCAAGGGCGGTGATCGCCGCCGGGGCCTTGCTGGCTGTGAACCTGATCCGCACGCGCCCCACCCCCCCGGGCCGATGGCTGCCCGCCCGCAGTCTTGGCCGGGGTTGGCTGCGAACTCAAGCCCCGCTTTGGCGCGCCGGCCACTTGCCTCCGCAACATCATTTCGCAGGAGCGTCGGGAGTCGTCGTATTCTTGCCTTTCCGTCGCAGCCTTGCTGTTCTAGGTATGATGCAAAGTTATTCAGCCGAAAGGTCGCCCCCATGAACGCGTCGCACCGCGATACCGGATTTTTCACCGAAAGCCTCGCCGCGCGCGACGCGGAGCTGTTCGGCTCGATCACGTCCGAGCTTGGCCGCCAACGGCATGAGATCGAGCTGATCGCCTCGGAAAACATCGTCTCCCGCGCGGTGATGGAGGCGCAGGGGTCAGTGATGACCAACA
>NCDS01000195.1:0-1323 GCA_002280315.1 Rhodobacterales bacterium 32-66-7
GGAAGCAGCATCGAGGAGGATGCCACGCCAAGGTTCACCCCAAGGCCGATCCCCTGACCCTTCAGCATCCCCGCGATCACCCGCCCCGGAAGGGCTGCATAGGGCGCGATCCCGCCGGAAAAGGCCGCCAGCCGCTCTTCCCGGTCGAAGATCAGCACGACCGGCCCGTCCTCGAGGTCAAACACCCGCGGCTCCAGCTTCTGCCCCTCTGCTTCCCGCTCCAAGAGGATCACCATCTCGCCATCCGCCAACCGCTCGAAGAACCGCAGGCGCAGCGCCTCGTTCTCCGGATCGGCGGTGACGGCGGCATGGGCCGCGTCCAGAAAGGTCACCAGTTCCGACATTCGCAGCCCCTTCCAACCCCGGCGCTTCCGGTCACGCCCGATCCATCACCGCCCGCACCCGCGCGCGCAGTTCGGGCACAAGCTCGGCCTCGAACCAGGGATTGCGCTTCAACCACCCGGTATTGCGCCACGAGGGATGCGGCAAGGGCCAGATCCCCCGCGCCGCCGGTCCGCGCCAATCGGCCACAGCGGCCGAGACTTGCGACAGCCCCAGATGCCAACGGATCGCCGCCCCCCCGACCAGCAGCGTCAGGTCAGGCGCGCCAAGGCTTGCCATGACGCGCCTGCGCCAGGTCGCCGCACAGATCGGCGGCGGGACGAGGTCCGAGCCCGCCGCGTCATAGCCCGGAAAGCAGAATGCCATCGGCACCACCGCGACGCGGGACAGATCATAGAACTCAGCCTCGTCAAGCCCGGTCCAGTTGCGCAAGCGCTCACCCGAGCGGTCGGTGAACGGCCGCCCGCTGGCATGGACCCGCGCGCCCGGGGCCTGCCCCGCGATCATGATGCGAGGGCCCGCGCCGGGCTGCACCTTCGGGCGAAACCAGGCCACCGGGCGCGGCGCATGCGCCGTTGCCGTCGCGGCAAAGCGATCCGCACACAAGGTGCAGCCCCTGATCTCGTCAAGAAGTGTCATCCCCCGAACTTGGTCCGCCGCCCCGAGCGACACAAGCGGGCGCGGCGAAAGTTTCCGCAGCCGACCCAAGCCCCTGCCCCTGCCCCTGCCCCTGCCCCTGCCGGGAGGCCCATTGCAGCGCCGCGGAAACCCGGCCAAGACACCGCACAGGGTCAGAGCAACTCATGCCCTCGTCCCTCGCCTGTCCCGGCAGAATGCTCTGGGAGGCGTTCAGCCTTGACCGGGGGGGCGCTATGCGGGCGGCAGGCGCCGTTGCCCCTGGCGCTGGCGCTTGGGGGGACGCCGGGCGGGGTTGCGGTTTGGCCCGTCAGTCGCCAGGCTGGTCAGCCGGAGGCTGGCGAA
>NCDS01000195.1:1379-5602 GCA_002280315.1 Rhodobacterales bacterium 32-66-7
TTTCCTCGTGCCCCGCCGGTGGTTGCGGGCGACCGGCCAGCCGCAAATGCCGCACACATGCGCGTGAGCCTGCCGTCGCGCGTCATCTGCCAACCTCAGGCCCTTTTAACGACACAAACCAGATGTTAACCCTGAGGCCGGATAAGAGTGACAAGGTGGCCGTCGTCAGGACCCAAGCAGGGACATAGATGATCGAGTTTCAGGGGGTTTCGAAATCATACTGGACCGGCCAGAAGCACAAGGTCATCCTTGACCGTGCGTCTTTCCGGGTCGAGCTTGGCAATTCGCTTGGCATCCTCGCCGAAAACGGCGCGGGCAAGACCACGATCATCAACATGATGGCCGGGCTGGAAAAACCGGATGAAGGCACGATCCGCAAGACCTCACGCGTGTCGTTCCCGCTCGGGTTCATGGGGGGCGTGAACGGCAAGCTTTCGGCGCATGAAAACTGCCGCTACGTCGCACGGCTTTACGGGCTTGACCCCGACTATGTCGAAAGCTTCTGCCGCTGGGTCTGCGGTCTTGGCGAATATTTCGAGATGCCGCTGCAGACCTATTCCTCGGGCATGCGGTCGCGCTTTTCTTTTGCGCTGCTGTTGTCGATCGAATTCGACATCTACCTGATCGACGAAGGCATGCCCGCCACCAACGATGTGGAGTTCAATCGCAAGGCCGGGAACGTCCTGAAAGACCGGCTGCAGCGGGCTACCGTGGTCGTCGTGTCGCATCAGCCGCAGACCCTGCAGAAGTTCTGTCGCACGGCTGCGGTGCTGCGCGACGGCAAGCTTTACCAGTTCGAGACCCTCGAAGAAGCGAAACGCATGTATGACTACCAATCCTAAAGCCGCACGGTTCTTTGTCCGCCGGGTCGAACGCCCGAGCGTCCGCGATGAGGTTGGCCCGCCGCAATCCGGCTCGGACCTGCCGTTCGCCACCGAGGATGACGGTTTCGGCGCGATGGATTTCCGCCGTCCCGCCGACACCTCTGCCGACACCTCTGCCGACACCTCTGCCGACACCCCCGCCGATACCCCCGCCGGGGCGAGGGGAAGCGTCGCAGAGGATGACCCCGACGATGCCGCCCTCGCCTCCATCGCGGCCGAGGGGTTGACCGGCCGACAGCTGCGCCGCGCCCGGGCCGTGGCGCAAATGCACGGGATCGAAGCGCGGTCCGACCTTGACGCCGTCCTGCAATTGCGCCGGATCGGGGTTGACCCGTTCTCGCGCGCCTCGATGCTTGAGGTGGTCAGCGCCAGCGGTTCCCGCCACGAACCGGGGGACGGTTCGCATTCCATGGAAGGTTTCCCGCCCGTGCCCGCAGCCAACGCAGCCTCCCGTCGCCCCGAAGGCACGGATCCCGCCGGTCAGTCCGCGACCGACCAGACCGCTGAACCCGGGCGGGCATTGGTCCGGCTGCCCGGCGATCAGGCGCAGCTTCCGGCGCGCAGCAGGCCGATCAGCCTGCCCGCCCCCGAAATCCGACAGGATACCGGTCAGGCGGCCGAGATCCTGCGCATGCAGCAAGACATCGCACGGCGCCGCCGGCGCAAGCTGTCGCTGCTGTTCGCGCGGCTTTTTGCCTTTGTGATGCTACCGACGCTGTTTGCCGGTTGGTATTACTACAAGATCGCGACCCCGATCTATTCGGTCAACACCGAGTTCATCATTGAACAGGCCAGCTCATCCGGCGGCGGCGGCGGCGGTGGCGGCCTCAGCGGCCTTCTGGCCGGAACCGGGCGCGCGACCTCGCAGGATTCGATCACGGTGCAGGGTTATCTGCAATCGCTCGACGCCATGCTGCGGCTGGATCAGGACGTCGGCTTCCGCGCGCATTTCCAGTCGCAGACCTTTGACCCGCTGCAGCGGCTTGCCCCCGACGCCTCGATGGCGGCAACCTACCGGGTCTACAAGGATTTCGTGAAGATCTCCTATGACCCGAACGAGGGTCTGATCCGGATGGAGGTGATGGCCGCCGACCCGGACACCGCCGCCCTCTGGGCCGAACACCTCGTCGATTACGCCGAGCAGGAGGTTGACTCGCTGACCCAACGGTCGCGCGCAAGCCAGATGACCGACGCCGAAACCCGCTATGAAGAGGCGCAGGGCCAGCTTGCCGACAGCCAGCGCCGACTGATCGACCTGCAGGAAAAGTTCAACACGATTTCGTCTGAAACCGAGGTCGGGCTCGTGACCTCGCAGATCGCCACGCTTGAGGGACAACTGACCCAGGAGCGGCTGTCGCTTTCCGAAATGCAACTGAATCCGAACCCGAACGAAGCCCGGATGGAGCCCCTGATCAGCCGGATTGCAAGCCTTGAGGCCGAGATTGCCAGCCTCCGCGCCAAGCTGACCGAGGGCGAGGAAGGTGCGCTCAGCATGGCGCAGGTCCAGGGTGAGCTGATGGTTGCGCAAGCCGACCTTGAAACCCGGCAGATCCTGTTGACCCATGCGCTCCAATCGGTCGAAAACGCCCGGGCCGAGGCAAGCCGTCAGGTCCGCTTCCTGTCGGTCTCGGTCCGCCCCACCGCCCCGGATGAGCCGAGCTGTCCCCGCGCGTTCGAGAATACGCTGGTCACCATGTTGATCCTCCTGGCGATTTATCTCATGATCTCGATGACCGCCGCAATCCTGCGCGAACAGGTCTCGGCGTGAGGCTGCGATGAACGATGTGAAGATCGGCGGCCTGACGGTCGGCAATGACCGCCCGCTTCTGGTGATTGCCGGCCCCTGCCAGCTGGAAAGCCTGGATCACGCGCAGATGATCGCAGGCGTCATGGCCGAGGCCTGCAAGGCCGTGGGCGCGCAATACGTCTTCAAGGCCAGCTACGACAAGGCCAACCGCACCTCGCTGTCGGGCAAGCGCGGGCTGGGGATGGAGGCCGGTTTGCAGGTGCTGCAGGCGGTCAGGGCGATGGGCATGGCCGTCCTGACCGATATCCATGATGCCGATCAGGCACGTGCCGCCGCAAAGGTGGTCGACGTGATCCAGATCCCCGCGTTTCTGTGCCGCCAGACCGACCTCCTTCTGGCGGCGGGGGAAACCGGGGCGGTGGTGAACATCAAGAAGGGCCAGTTTCTTGCCCCCTGGGACATGGCGAATGTCGCGGAAAAGGTCGCCTCGACCGGCAATTCCCGCATCCTCCTCACCGAACGCGGGGCGAGCTTTGGCTACAACACCCTCGTCACCGACATGCGCAGCCTGCCGATCCTCGCGCGCACCGGATACCCGGTGATCATGGACGCGACCCATTCGGTGCAGCAACCGGGCGGCCAGGGCAGCAGTTCTGGCGGCCAACGCGAATTCGCCCCGGTGATGGCGCGCGCGGCGGTGAGCCTTGGCATCGCCGGGGTGTTCATCGAGACGCATGAAGACCCCGACCGCGCCCCAAGCGACGGGCCGAACATGATCCCCCTCGCGCAGATGCCCGCGCTGGTGGCCAGCCTGATGGCGTTCGACCGGCTGGCCAAGGCCGATCCGGTTCGCGTGTAAGATAGCGTTACGCAACCGCCTTCGACCGTCGTCCGTTGTCCCAGTTCTGAAACCGAAAGGACCACGCATGGCCGTCCCGAAGAGCACGATCTGCATCTGGTACGACACGGACGCCGAAGCAGCTGCCCGGTTTTACGCCACCATCTTTCCTGACAGCGAGGTCACCGCCGTCCACCGCGCGCCCGGTGATTATCCGTCCGGCAAGGCGGGTGACGTTCTTACGGTGGAGTTCACCATCTGCGGTATTCCCTGCCTCGGGCTCAACGGCGGGAAAGCTTTCCCGCAATCGGAAGCCTTCTCCTTCCAGATCGCGACCGATGACCAGGAAGAGACGGACCGCTACTGGACCGCAATCATTGAAAACGGCGGGCAGGAAAGCGCCTGCGGCTGGTGCAAGGACCGCTGGGCGGTCAACTGGCAGATCACGCCGCGCACCCTGACCGAAGCGATGGCCGCCGGCGGTGACGAGGCGAAGCGGGCCTTCGACGCGATGATGACGATGGGCAAGATCGACGTTGCCGCTATCGATGCGGCCAGACGCGGGGACTGACGCGGGGGCTGACGCGGGGGCTGACGCGGGGGCTGACTGGGGGCTGACTGGGGACCAGCTGACCGGGGACCAAAGGATCAACCGGGTCCTGATGCTGACGCCCGGGCCTTGAGCCAGCATCCCGGCATGAACCCCTGGGCTGCTGCCTCGCTTGCGCCCGGGCATCGTGCGCGGGCCAAGATC
>NCDS01000196.1 GCA_002280315.1 Rhodobacterales bacterium 32-66-7
AGGGTGACGCCGAGGGTCACGTAGACCGAGTTCAGGAAATTCTCCCAGAACGCACGCTCCACCCAGACGGTGCGGTAATGCTCGGTCGTGAAGCCGATCAGCGGCGGGATGCCCATCGCCGCATCAAGCTGCAGCAGCGGACCCATGGCGACGTCGGCGACAACGAGCCACAGGATGGCAAACCCGACCCCCGCCACAAGCCAGCCCAGAACCGGATGCCCGACCCTTGCGGCAAGGCGCGGCAGCGGGCGGGTGGCGGCCCAGACGGTGAGCGCGATGAAAACCGCGATCAGGGCGAGGTCCAGAAGGCTCAGCCCCTTGCCGGCAGCCAGCGTGGCAGGCCCCATCAGCACGTCGAACGGGTTGTCGGCAAAGGCATCAAGCGGGGCCTTCACGCTCATCACCATGATCCAGACGATCGGGAAGGCGGCGATCAGGCACCACAGGGCCAGAAAGCTGCCCGAGCCGAACCGCAGGGCGAAAGACTGGCGCAGCGCGCGCGGACCGGACATCAGCGGCTCCCCCGGTGTTGCGCCCAGGTTTGCCGCAAAAGCGGGATGAGCAGAAGGACGATCCCGATCATCGTCAGCATCGAGGACGCCGCAGCCCGGCTGATCGACCGGTTGCCGGTCGAGTCGGGGATCAGGAAATCATAGGTCAGATATTGGAGCGAGATCACATGCGCATCGGCCCGGAAGCCCACGATCTCGTCAAACACGCGGTAGGCGTCCATCAGATGGATCAACGCCACGAAGATGATCAGCGGCGCAAGGTGCGGGACGATCACGAAGCGCAGCCGTTGCCAGCGCGACGCGCCGTCGATCATCGCTGCCTCGATCGCGTCATGGTCCAGGGTCTGGAGGCCCGCGTATAAGATGATGAAGGCAAAGGGGGCCACGTGCCAGACCCGGAAGAACATCATCAGGATCTCGATGGTCCAGCCTTGCGAGAACATCGAGACCGGATAGCCCAGCATCCATTCCAGCCCGTTGTTCAAGAGCCCGTCCGAGACAAAGAGCCAGCGAATGGCAAGCGCGCCGATCACCGGCGTGATGATGAAGGGCAGAAGCGAGACGAAGATGACCGGACCCCGCAGGACCCGCGCGGTGTTGTTCACGGCCAGGGCGACGCCAAGTCCAAGGGCGAGCACCAGGGGAAGCGTGATGAAGGTGAACATCAGGGTGAAGCGCAGGGCGCGCCAGAAGTCGATGGCCATCAGGGCCCGATAGTCAAGCGCAGTGATCGCAGCCCAGGCCTTGGCAGGCTCCACGATCGCGGCATAGGACTGCAACCCGACGAATTGCGTTTCCGTGACGATGCGTCCGGCCGCATCCAGCTTTGGCACCGACTTGGTTTCCTGCGTGCAGTTCTGCACCAGAAATCCGGGGGTGCAGGTCTCGACCGGCGGCTACTGGACCGGGCGGGTGGAGGAGGCGCGGGCCTGGCAGGCCAGCCAGACCCTGACGCTGCGCGGCGCCGCCGCCCCGGCGCTGCTGGCGGTGAAGAAGGCCTGGAGCTGGTTGCCCAGCGCGCTGTGCATCAGCCCCTGCGTGGTGGTCGAGGGGTAGGACGGCGGCACCGGGTTGGCCGTGGCGGTCGCAATCGCGCCATCCGCCAGGCGGCCCGGGGTATAGCCGGGGATCAGCCAGATCGCGTCGTCGTTGTTGGCGGCGACCATCTCGGTGTCGATGCCTTCCAGCGCCACCTGAAAGGCCGCTTCCGCTTCCTCGTCGGTGATGTTGGCCGCGATCACGATCCCGTCCCACCAGAGCGTCGTCGCCGGCGCACCGCCCGGAACGGCGGCAGGTGCGGCCGCGCCGTTGACCTTGCCCACGACCTGGCTTTCGGCGGCGTCATCCATCGCGCCGCCACGGCTGGCCCAGAGGTTGGCCATCGCGATCTTGCCCTGCTGCATCTGCAGCTGGACGAAGGTCGAATCCGAGGTCAGGTATTCCGGGTCCATGTAGGCGCTCAGCGCCTTGAGCATCTCAAGCGTCTTGACGCCGGCCTCGTTGTTGATGGCGGGCGTGCCGTCGGCGTTCACCATCACCGGGTTCAGGCCGAGGTACATGTTGACGAATTCCTCGCCCAGGTTCCAGCCCGCCATGAACGTGCCGCCAAGCGGGTATTCCACCTTGCCCGAGGCCTTGATCACCTCAGCCGCGGCCAGAACCTCGTCATAGGTGGTGGGAACGGCCAGACCGAGTTCGGTGAAGATGTCCGCACGGTACATCAGGTGCTGGGTGTTCACCATCATCGCGATGGCCATGATCTTGCCATCGACCTTGATCAGCTGGTTCGGCTGGAGGTTCTGGCCATACTTGGCCACAAGGTCATCCAGGGGGCGGATCAGGCCGCCGTTGATCAGGGGCACGATGGTTTCGTTGGCCACGCCACCGATGTGGTAAAGCGACGGGTTCGCGCCAAACGCCGCTGCCTGCTTGGTCGCAAACTCCTGATCCAGCTCGGGGGTGAAGTTGCCGCATTCGGCCATGGCGGAGGTCGCGGATTTCCACGCCTCGAACCCGGCGGTCAGGGATTTCAGCGGAATGGTGTTTTCAAAGGCGCAGGCGGCCATGGCCGTGCTGCCCATCAGGGCGAAAGCCCCGGCGAGGGCGAGTTTGCGAAGAAGCATGGAAAGTCTCCCGTGTTGTGGGCCTATGGTGCCCCTTGGTTATGGCTCAGGACAGGCGAGCGCCTGTTTCGGTGTGGAAAAGATGGCAGGCAGTGGTCGGCACCGCGATATGGACGGGGGCGCCGATGTCGATCCGGTAGTCCTTCGGTGCCTTGACCGACACAAGCGCGCCGCCCGCGCGCACCGAAACCATGGTGGCATCGCCCAGAAGCTCCATCGTGTAGACCGGCGCGTTGATCTGCCCGGTCTCGGCCACGCGGGCATCCTCGGCGCGAAAGCCAAGGGTCATCGCGCCGTCCGGGCCGGTCAGTCCGTCCACCTGCACATGATCCGAGGTGAAGCGTCCCGCCGTCAGCGTGCCGGGGATCAGGTTCATCGCCGGTGTGCCGATGAAGCCCGCAACGAAGGTGTTCGCGGGGCAATCGTAAATCTCGGTCGGGGTGCCAACCTGCTGGACCACGCCCTTCTTCATCACCACGACACGATCGGCGAGGGTCATCGCCTCGATCTGGTCATGCGTCACGTAGATCGTGGTGACCTTCAACTCGTGCGACAGGTTCTTGATCTGCGCGCGGGTCGAGACGCGAAGTTTCGCATCAAGGTTCGACAGAGGCTCGTCCATCAGGAACACGCTCGGCTGGCGCACGATGGCACGGGCAAGGGCCACGCGCTGGCGCTGGCCGCCCGAAAGCTCAGACGGTTTGCGGTGCAGGAAGTCGTCGAGTTCCACCATCGCGCTGGCACGGCGGACCCGGGTGTCATGCTCGCCCGCCGGGACCTTCCGCACCTTCAAGGGAAAGCGGATGTTCTCGTAGACGTTCATGTTGGGGTAAAGCGCGTAGGACTGGAACACCATCGCGATGTCGCGGTCCTTGGGGTCAAGATCGTTGACGCGGCGCCCGCCGATCATGATGTCGCCGGCCGAAGCTTCTTCCAGCCCCGCGATCATCCGCATTGTCGTGGTCTTGCCGCAGCCCGACGGGCCAAGGAGCACCAGGAATTCCCGGTCGGCAATCGTCAGGTTGAAATCCTGCACCCCGGTAAAGCTGCCCCACCGCTTCGACACGCTTCGGAGTTCGATTTCAGACATTCAAACCCCTGTCATGCGCCTGTTGCATTCGATTGCATCAACCATTCTCCCTGCAAGTGATTCGCACAAGATGCTTATTGCATTCGAATGCAAAAAGTCGGTTCAGCCAATGCGGGCGGAACCCCGGATGATCAGCGGGCCGTCGATCTGCAGCTTTCGCGGCACCCCGTCGCCTTCGATCTGGGCAATCAGCGCATCGACCGTGGCGTCCACCATCCGCCTGACCGGCTGGCGGATCGTGGTCAGGTCGTAGGCAGGCCAGGCGGCAAGGGGCACGTCATCATAGCCCACCACCGAAACATCGCCCGGAACCGTGAGGCCAAGATCGAAGCGCAGCGTGTCCATCACGGCGAACGCCATGTGATCATTGCCGACAAAGATCGCATCCGGGCGGGCGGGGTCGCTTCCCGTGAACAGGTCTTGCGTCACCGCCGCCGCTGTTTCACGCGAATACATCCCGTCGATCAGCGCCACGGGCTTCTGCCCTGCGGCGTCCATCGCCTGCCGAAAGCCTTCGGCCCGGTCGCGCCCGGTCGAGGAGCCCTGCCAGCCCATGACATGCGCAATCCTGCGGTGCCCGGCCTGTAGCAGGAACTCTGCCGCGCGCCGCCCGCCCGACACGTTGTCCGACGTCACTTCGGACAGGCGCACATCGTCCTGGCCCCGGTTGAACATCACCACCGGAATGCCCGCCGCGGCACAGCGGCTGGTCAGGTCGTTCGAGATGGCGACAGAGGCCGTGATGATGCCGTCCACCTGGTAATCGAGCAACTCGCCCATCACCTCGCTGATCTTCTCGGTCGAGTTCCCGGCCATGAAGACAAGGATATGGTAGCCCTTTTCCTGCAGCGCGCGCGACAGAAGCTCCAGCGCCACCGGGTAGAACTGATTGTCAAGGTAGGCCACGATCAGCCCGATCATGCGGGTGCGCCCGGTGATCAGCCCGCGGGCCAGCGCATTTGGCCGGTAACCCAGCGCCTCTGCCGCCGCACGGACACGCTCGGCCGTCTTTCTGGAGGCGCTGGCCCCCGGGGTGAATACCCGGCTGACCGCCGACTGGCTGACCCCGGCCAATGCGGCGACCTGGGCCGAAGTGACCTTTTCGTTCGCCATCCGCTACTCTGCCGTCCAGCCGCCGTCGACCATCAGCGCGGTGCCGGTGACCAACGCCGAGGCGGCCGATGCAAGGAAGACGACCGGCCCCATGATGTCGGCCACCTCACCCAGCCGGCCAAGTTTGATCTTCGACAGAATCCAGGCGCGCCGTTCGGGAATGGCCAGCGTCTGCTCGGCAAGGGGGGTGCGGATGAAGGTCGGGCACAGCGTGTTGACCCGGATCCCGTGTGCGCCCCATTCGATCGCCATTGCCTTTGTCATCCCTTCAAGCCCGTGTTTGGTCGCGGCGTAAACCGCGCGGTCGGGTCCCGCGACATGCCCCATCTGCGAGGAGATGTTGATCAGGCTGCCGGGCCTGCCCGCCGTGATCAGGCGCGGCCCGCAGGTTCAGCGCCATCGCCGCATCGTAATCGGCCGGGTCGGTGTCCAGCGCCGGGCTGTGCCGGGCAAGGCCGGCGGCGTTCACCAGCACGTCAAAGGGGCCGTCCTGCATCAGACCCGCAACGGAGCCAAGATCGGTGATGTCGGCCACCCGCGCCTTTGCTTGCCCCCCCGCCGCCCTGATGGCGTCGCGCACCGCAAGAAGTTCACCCTCGCGCCGGGCCACGAGCCACACCTCTGCCCCCGCCCCCGCAAGGGCCGCCGCCGCGCCAAGGCCGATGCCCGAGGATGCCCCGGTCACCAGCGCGCGCATCCCGTCCAGCCGGAAGGAGGGGGTTTCGGGCAAGGGGGTCATGTCAGCGCCTTTCCTGTCTCGGGGTCAAAGCCGGTGCGGGCGCGGTTCATCTGGCGCATCCGGTCCAGCGGGTCCGTCCCGATCTGGGCATGCGCGTCCAGAAGATCGACCAGCACCCAGTTCTCGCGGATCAACCCCGCTTCCAGCCGCCAGAAGTCAAGGCTGCGCAGCGTGATGCGCGCGCCCGTGGCCGGCAGACCCAGCCAGTTCCCGCCCGTCAGCGTCATTGCCATGTTGGGCCAGCCGGTGACAGCCGCATAGTCACCCGCGCCAAAGAAATGGTGGCTGGTCTCCGCGCTGGTCAGCCCGCGATCCGGAAAGGCGTGAAGGAACGCCATCTGATGCCAGCGGCGGAACCCCGCGATCCCGCGCGCCGCCCCGATGCCCGCCGGGCCGTACCAGTTGAACTTCGGATGCCAGAACCGCGCCATCTCCATCACCTCCGGCCCGCCTTGCGACGGATGCCGGGTCAGGTGGACCAGCATGTCGATCACCCGCTCGACCGAAGCGCCGCCCGCCGCATGGTCCGCCAGCCCGTCCTGCGTCATCGGCGCAAAGGCGCGGGTGCAGGCACCAAGTGCCGGGGCCATCGGCCAGACAGCGGCTGCATGCATCACCTCCGGCAGGTCCCAGATTGCCTGAACCTCGACCACACGGCCGTCCTCGATCCGGAAAAACTCGTGATAGCGGAAGGCGGCAAGGTGTCCGGTCGCAGGAATGTCCAGAAACGGGCGCAGGAACGTGCCGCAGTAATGCCCGCAGATGCCGACCCACGCGGCCCCGGCATCGGTCAGTCCGCTGACCGCGATTTCTTCCCGCCGCTCAAGGTCCGGCAGGGCGTGGAGCAAGGGCGCATAGGCCGCGTCGAACCAACCCGCTCCGGGCATCGTCCCGAAGGGATGGCACAGGCGGACCACCGCGTCAGGTGCCAGGTGGTCCGGTCCGCGCATGCGGGCTTCTTTCGCTCAAGGATGTCCGAAGGCTAGAGCAACCCTGCATACGCTTGCAATGTTTTCTTGCAACCGCCGAGGATCCGGTGAACCCTGCACCCATCCCCTCGACCGACAGGTGCCCCCATGCCCGACTCCGATACGAAGCGACGCCTTGCCCAAGCCCTTGCCGATCTGGCCGAGGCGCCTCTGGCTCAGCTTGACTCCCATCTCGAAGGCCTCTGCGCCCCCGGCATCCACTGGCGCGGCTCGCATCCTTTGAACGAGCGGCACGGGCCTGCGGCCATTGCCGCAGACGTCTGGCGCCCCCTGAAAACCGCGCTCCCGGACATGGAGCGGCGCGACCTGATCTGTGTCGGTGGCAGCTTCGAGGGGCGGGACTATGTCGCGATGGTGGGTCATTACTGCGGCACCTTCCGGCAGGACTGGCTCGGCATTCCCGCCACCGGCCGCCCGGTCTACCTGCGCTATGGCGAGGTGCATCAACTGGAGGACGGGCGGATCGTGCAGTCGAACTGCCTGTGGGACGTGCTGGACCTGATCCGTCAGGCGGGCCTCTGGCCGGTCGCGCCATCGCTTGGGGTGGAGGGGATGTGGCCCGGCCCGATCACCGGCGATGGTCTGGTCTTCCACGCGACCGACCCCGTGCAGTCCGCGGCGAGCATCGCGCAGACGCTGGCCATGCACGGCACGCTTGGCGCTTATGACGATCTTGCCGGGGCAGGTCGGCAGGGGCTGCTCGACATGCCGCAGAAGCAGCACTGGCACCCGAAGATGATGTGGTACGGCCCCAGCGGCATCGGCACCACGCGCGGGTTGTCGGGGTTCGTCGATGACCACCAACTGCCATTCCGCATCGCGTTTCCCAAACGCAAAGGCGGCGGACAATGGGATGAGCTTGGCCCGTTGCGCGCAAAGCTCGGGGGGGGCCACTACATCCGGATCGGGGACGGACCCTATTCGGTCACCGGGGGCTGGCCGTCGGTCTTTGCCATGCATGTCGGCCCCGATTTCATGGGCCTGCCCGCGACGGGCAAGGCGGTGACGATGCGGGTGATGGATTTCTATCTGCACCATGAAGGGCTGATCCGGGAAAACTGGGTGCCGCTTGACGTGCTGGACCTGCTTTTCCAGATGGGAGTGGACGTGCTGTAGGGCGTGGCTAGGCTATCCCTCAGGAAAGTGGTCCGGGCGTTGCGTCGCATGTGACGCGGCTGTTTGCCGAAAGGGAGTGCCGTCCTCGGGGGCATCGAGCCCCCGAGGACGGCGTTGGCACGGATGGACATCCAAGGCCGGCCCTTAGCCGCATCGCCGGACCGGGGGCCGCCTGCCCCCGGACCCCCGGGGATATTTCAGGCAGAAAGGAAAAGCGGGGGCGAAGGGGGGCACCCTGCCACCGCGAGTGCCGGTGACAGGGCGTCTTCCCATCTGACGGTCATCGGCGTCCCCGCCTGTACCGTGGCTCCAGCATTCCCTCAATCCGGTGAAGAAGCGGTTAACGATAATGGCTTCCTTTCTGGAAAAATATCCTCG
Organism: Rhodobacterales bacterium 32-66-7; assembly: GCA_002280315.1. Taxonomy (GTDB): domain Bacteria; phylum Pseudomonadota; class Alphaproteobacteria; order Rhodobacterales; family Rhodobacteraceae; genus Tabrizicola. The sequence continues at coordinate 8,061 of NCDS01000196.1, forward strand.
GGGGGTGAGGAGCGCCAGCTCCGAGGGGGGCAGAAGGCCCCCCTTGTCGGGCCAAGACGCTTCCGTGACAGTCTGCTGCCTTAGTCCGCGGGCTGACGCGCCACGGCAAGAAGCCCCGCGCAGTCGACATGCATTGCCAGATGGTCGGCGAGCTTGTCCAGGGTCGCTTCGACCGTTGCAGCATAGCTGACGCTTCCCGCTGCTGCGCCAAGGCTGGCGAGGAAAGCACGGCGGAAGGCGTCCTCGGTGAACATGCCGTGCAGGTAGCTGCCCATCACCTTGCCGTCCGGACGCCCCGCGCCTTCCGGCTGTTGCTTTACGGTGAACATCGGGCGGGCGCGGTCCGGGCCTTCGGTGCGGCCGAGGTGGATCTCGTAGCCCTTGACCATCGTTCCCGAAGCCGGGTGGAGCGCGGTCGTTTCCGTCACCCGCTTGTCGGCGGTCATCACCGTACAGACATCGAGCAAGCCAAGCCCGGGGACCGAGGCGGGCTTGCCCTCGATGCCCTCCGGGTCGGCGATGGTTCGCCCCAGCATCTGGTAGCCGCCGCAGAGCCCAAGCACCTTC
>NCDS01000197.1:0-3935 GCA_002280315.1 Rhodobacterales bacterium 32-66-7
GCATCGTCTGCGACCGCGCGGTGGGCCTGCAGATGAAGGTGGTGGCCTATGATCCCTTCCTGTCGGAAGAGCGGGCAAAACAGCTTGGCGTGACGAAGGTCGATCTCGACGAGCTTCTGGCGCGGGCCGATTTCATCACCCTCCACGTCCCCCTCACCGACAAGACCCGCAACATCCTGTCGGAGGAGAATCTGGCCAAGACCAAACGGGGTGTGCGGATCATCAACTGCGCGAGGGGCGGTCTGATCGATGAAGCCGCCCTGGCGCGGGCGCTCGCGTCGGGTCACGTCGCCGGGGCGGCGCTTGACGTGTTCGAGACCGAACCCGCCACCGATAACCCCTTGTTCAACCTGCCGAACGTGGTGGCCACCCCGCATCTTGGCGCTGCGACCACCGAAGCGCAGGAAAACGTGGCCCTCCAGGTGGCCGAGCAGATGGCCGACTACCTGCTGACCGGGGCGGTGCAGAACGCGCTCAACATGCCCAATGTCACGGCGGAAGAGGCTGCGGTGATGGGCCCCTGGATCAGGCTGGCCTCCCACCTTGGCAGCTTCATCGGCCAGATGACGGATGAGCCGATCAAGGCGATCAACATCCTTTATGACGGCACGGTTGCCGAGATGAACCTTGCTGCCCTCAACCAGGCGGTCATCGCAGGGGTGCTGAAGGCGCATAACCCGGACGTGAACCTCGTGTCGGCGCCGGTGGTCGCGCGCGACAAGGGCATCCAGATCTCCACCACACGGCAGGAAAAGACCGGGGTGTTCGACGCCTATGTCAAAGTGACGATGGTCACCGACAAACGCGAACGCTCCGTCGCGGGGACCTGCTTTTCCGACGGCAAACCGCGCTTCATCCAGATCAAGGGCATCAACATCGACGCCGAGATCGGCCAGCACATGCTTTACACGACGAACGAGGATGTGCCGGGCATCATCGGCCTTCTCGGGATGACGATGGGCAAGAACAACGTCAACATCGCGAACTTCACGCTGGGTCGGTCGGGCGTGGGGCAGGACGCGATTGCGATCCTCTACCTTGACCAGCCGCTGGACCCCAAGGTGATCGACACGCTGGAGGGGACGGGCATGTTCAGCCAGGTCAAGGCCTTGCAGTTCGACGTCGGCTAAGGCGAGCGCGCCCGGCGGCGGTCGTCCGGGCAGGCCGGGGTGGTGATGCCGCCAGAACCGCGCCCAGACGAGCCGCGTAGCCCTTCCGCCGGGCGGCCACAGGCCGATGGCCATGACGCAGTTCCGGTGGCGGACGGGATGCCTGAAGCAAGACCCATCAGGTGCCCGTCGCCTTGAAGGCAAGGGAGCGCAGCGGCAGGCTCGCCAACGGGCCTTGCAGTTCCCTAAAGCCTGTCCGATCCTGCCGCCGCCTCGCCCCTAGACTGACCAAGGACCGCATGCCGACCCTGACCCGCCTTCTTCATGCCCTGGCCGACCTCACGGCCAACGAACCTGCCGCTCCGGCGCAGGCCACGGCCATGGGCCTGCGCGCGGCGGCCCCGACCCGGGACTTCCCGGCCCAGCCAGCCTCAACCCTTACCCCCGGCCTGCGCGCCGCGCTGCAACTGCCGAACGCGCTGCCCCTCTGCCGCCTGATCAAGAAAGCCCAGGCGCTGCTTCCCTGGGCCGACAGCCCGGCAGCCTCGCTCCAACCGACCAGCCTGACCGCGATCAAATCGATTGCCGAGCTTATGGGCCCCGACGGCCCGATCCCCGACCCCGACCTGCGCTTCGGCCTTTTCTACCAGGTGCCGCACAGCTACTACCCCCTGCACGCCCACCGCGCGGCCGAGACCTATACGCTCCTCGCGGGCCTTGCCCGGTGGCAGGCGGGCGACGCACGGCTGACGCTTCGACCCGGCAACGCGATCCACCACCCGCCCGAGCGTCCGCATGCGATGCACGCCGGGCCGGACGGCTTTGTGGCAATCTGGCGCTGGTCCGGCGACATCGGCTTTGAGAGCTACCGCATGCTCCCCGACCCCGAGGCTCACCACCCCTGACCAAGGCCAGATCCGACCAGACCCTTGCCCATTCCTTTCTGCTTAAATATCCCGGGGGCGCGGGGGCTGGCCCCCGCTTCTTTCCATCCGGGGCTGGCCCCCGGCTTTCCAACGAAGCAGGCCCCATGCATATCTACGCCATCGGCGACATCCACGGCCACCTTGATCTCCTCCAAGGCGCGCATGACCTGATCGCGGGCGACATGGCCCGGCACGGGCCGGGGCCGGTGATCCATCTTGGCGACCTGGTCGACCGCGGCCCGGACTGCCGGGGTGTCCTCGACTTTCTGCTCCAGGGCCGCGCGGCGGGTCTGGATTGGGTCGTCCTGAAAGGCAACCATGACCGGATGTTCGCCCGCTTCCTGAACGACCCGCACGAGCCGGAGCCTGGCCTCCGCGCCGATCTCTCCTGGCTTCATCCAAGGATCGGCGGATCGGATACGCTGCGGTCCTATGGCGTCGCCAATGCAGCCGACCGCCCGCTCGCTCCGGTTCATGCCGAGGCTGTGGCCGCCGTCCCGCCCTCGCATCTCGCTTTCCTCAATGCCTGCCCGACGCTCCACCGGGCTGGCGACTGCGCCTTTGTCCATGCGGGCATCCGCCCCGGCATCCCGCTTGATCAGCAGACCGAAACCGACCTCGTCTGGATCCGTGAGCCGTTCCTGAGCGTGACCGCAAGCTTCGGCCCCTTGATCGTGCATGGCCACACCGCCATCGACCGGGCGACGCATTACGGCAACCGGCTCAACCTCGACAGCAGCGCCGCTTACGGCGGCCCCCTGTCCGCCGTGGTGATCGAAGGGCGTGAGGCGGCGCTTCTGACCCCGCAAGGCCGCGCGACGCTCTCCCATCGCGCCTGAAGCCCGGAAGTTGCGCGCCTCCCCTCCCCCTGGTGGGGAGGGGGCGGGGGTGGGGGGCGCCGCAGAAACCCGCTCTGACGTCTAAGGATGCTCGCGCCGGATCAGCCGCTTGATCGACCGGCCGCCCAGAAAGCCGAACACGACCCCGCTCAGGATCACCACCTCGACCAGCGCCGGGCCGCCTGGGATCCCCCGCGCGAAAACCGCAACGGCCCCAAGGCCAAGCCCGCCAAGGCTGAGCCAAAGCCAGAACCAAAGCTCGCCCCGCGTCGGGCCGAAACGGTAGGGGTTCTTGTTGTCACTCATCCTGATCCTCCCGCGTCTGCATGTGCCGCGCCGACAGAAGTGCCGCCACGGCCAGGGTTACCAGCACCCCGGCCATCAGCCAGAAGAACCCCCGCTCTCCCAGGGTGGTGACGAGGGGTGCAATGACCAGCGGGGCACCGATCCCGCCCACCAGACCCGAGGCGACGATGGTCGGCGGCACCCGCAGATCCTCGCCCATCAATCGGCTTGCGGTGACATAGAAGCCGGGAAACAAAAGGCCAGCCGGGGCACCCATCGCGACGAAGAATACGGCGGGCGACCAAAGCGCCGCCCCAAGCGCCAGAACGGCCGCAAGGGTGACCGCCAGCGTGAAAAGCTGAAACGACGCGATCCGGTGGGCCACGAATACCAGCGCCAGCCGCGCCAGCAGGAACACCACGAAGAACCCGCTCAGAAGCTGGGCCGCTGTCGCCTCGGTCACCCCGGCGCGGATCAGCCCGACCGGACCAAGCCCGACCAGCGAGGCCTCGACCCCGATGGCGACCGCGCCAAAGCCCATGATCAGCCAATGCGGCCGGAAGGCCTGCACCGCGCCTGCTGCCACCGGTGCGCTTCTCCCCGCCGCCCCGGCCCCCGCCCAGATCGCGACCGCAAGCGCCGCCGTCAGCCCGAACGACCAGCCAGGATGGCTGCCGATGGCCACGAAGATCAGCGGTGCCGCAATCGCGCCGACCCCGAAGGTGGCGTTCAGAAGGCTGAGCATCGCAGGCCCCCGCGCGCCAAACGCCGTCATC
>NCDS01000197.1:3971-6350 GCA_002280315.1 Rhodobacterales bacterium 32-66-7
GAAGGCCCGCATCACGCGCGGATTGAACACCGCCGTCGCAAGCCCGTAACCCAGCCCGAAAAGCGACGCCCCCGCCAGCACGACCCCCCAGCTTGCCAGGGTCGCGACCAGCCCCGCGCCAACGGCCATCGCCGCCAGGGAATGGCGGGGGGTGATCCCTGCACCCTTCAGATACATCAGCGCCACGCCGACAAAACAGCCCACCCAATGGGCCGAGATCAGGATCCCGGCCTCAGCCTCGCTGACCGAAAACAGCCGGGAAAACGCCGGGAGCGCCGGGCCATAAAGCGACTGCCCGGCCCCCATCATCACGAAACTTGCAAGGCCCGTGAACAAAAGCCCCGCATTGGCCCGGATCAGGTCTTTCACGCAAAGCCCCTTTGGTTCGCCCATCGGGCCTGCCATTGTCCTTGCGGTGTCTCGCTTGCCCAGTCGGGGGTGTCAATGTGGCGCGGGTGTCAATGTGGCGCGGCTGTCAATGTGGCGCGGTGACGATACGGCAGAAGGGCACGGAAGGGGTCCCCCTCGGCAGCGATTTCGGACATCATGCTCCAAACCACCCGGAGGCCCCGATGACCGACATCCACATCCTTTCCGCCACCCGCAGCGCCATCGGCAGCTTTGGCGGCGCATTTGCCGGAGTGCCCCCCATCGACATCGCCGCCCAGGTGGCACGGGCGGCGATGGCAGAAGCCGGGGTGGAGGGGGCGGCCATCGGCCATGTTGTGATGGGCCATGTGATCAACACCGAACCCCGCGACATGTATCTGGCCCGCGTCATGGCGATGGAGGCCGGGGTGCCCGAAACGACGCCCGCGATGAACGTCAACCGGCTGTGCGGCTCGGGCGCGCAGGCTTTGGTGTCGGCGGTCCAGTCCTTGATGCTGGGTGACGCCGACCTGGCACTGGCAGGCGGGGCAGAGTGCATGAGCCGCTCGCCCTACATCCTGCCCGCCGCGCGGTTTGGTCAGAAGATGGGCGACACCCGGGCGCTGGACATGATGACCGGGGCGCTGACCTGCCCGTTCGGCACCGGCCACATGGGCGTCACGGCGGAAAATGTGGCGGCCGCGCATGGCGTCAGCCGGGCCGATCAGGATGCCTTTGCGCTGGAAAGCCAGACCCGCGCCGCCCGCGCGCTTGCCGAAGGCCGGTTCAAGGACCAGATCACCCCGGTGGAGGTTGGCGGCAGGAAGGGTCCGGCTGTGTTCGAGGTCGACGAACATCCCCGCGCCACCACGGCCGAGGCGCTGGCCGGGTTGCGGCCGGTGTTCCAGAAGGACGGCTCGGTGACGGCGGGCAACGCTTCGGGCATCAATGACGGCGCGGCGGTGCTGGTGTTGTCGCGGTCCGACACGGGCTCCCGCGCGCGGATCATGGGCTATTCCCATGCCGGGGTTGACCCGAAGGTGATGGGTCTGGGTCCGATCCCGGCGGTGGAGAAACTGTGCCGGAAGCTCGGGATCAAGCCGCAGGACTTCGATCTGGTGGAATCGAACGAGGCTTTCGCCGCCCAGGCCATCGCGGTCAACCGGGCGCTGGGCCTAGATCCGGCGCGGGTGAACCCGAACGGCGGGGCGATTGCGCTTGGCCACCCGGTGGGCGCGACCGGCGCGATCCTGGTCGTGAAGGCGCTGCACGAGCTTGAACGGATCGGCGGGCGGATGGCGCTGATCACCATGTGTATCGGCGGCGGGCAGGGCATCGCCCTGGCGATTGAGCGGGCCTGAGCGGGGGGCGTGGGCAGAATTGCCCACCCTACGGAAAGAGCCTCCGCAGGCCGCGATGTGGGGGTTGCGGGGGGCATAGCGTCGGCAGAATTGCCCACCCTACAGGCCGGTCAAGAGCGTCCGAAGGCAGCGATAAGCCGGGATGGCGGGCAGGGCATTGTGGGGGCGATCAAGCGGGCCTCAGAAGAATGTGGGCGGGATTGCCCCCCCTGCGGTCTGGGGCCGGGGGGCCTGATCGGGGCGGTGCGCTTTAGCGCACCCTACGGCTTCCGGCAGGGGACGGGACCAAGCGAAGAGCGTCCGAAGGCCGCGATGAGCGGTGCGGGGCGGTCGTTACCGCAGCCGCACCTCGACCCGGTCCGACCGGCCTTCGGCATCGATCACGCTGAGGGTGACGAAACCCGCACCGGGCAAAGCCAGCATCGCCTCGCGCGCCTCCAAGGCCACCACCACCGGCACGCCATCGGCGAGCCAGGTGAAGGGGGCCGTCCCGCCGCTGACCCGCACCTTCAGCCCGGCGGGCAACAGCTCCACCTCGGCCCCGTCGGGGGGGAAGGCGACGGCGGGTGCATCCGCCGCCACCTCGAACGCGGCGGATCGGGAGCGGAAGCGTTGCAATGGCTGCGGCAGATCGGCATTGGCGACCAGC
>NCDS01000197.1:6361-7881 GCA_002280315.1 Rhodobacterales bacterium 32-66-7
GCCGGGGCAGGGGGTTGCGGCTCAAGCTTCGGTTTCAGCCGGTTCAACGCCTGAAACAGCACCGGGGCCGCGACATCGGCGCCAAAGGCCCCCGGGACCGGCGTCCCGTCCGCCCGCCCCATCCAGACCCCCACCACATGCGCGCCGTCATAGCCGATGGCCCAGGCATCGCGGTTGCCGTATGACGTACCGGTCTTGTAGGCCAGCCGGTTCATTGGTGCCCCCGGTGGTGGGGCAAGCCCCGCGAGGATGTCGCCGACCTGCCAGGCCGCAACGCTGGAGATCACCCGCTGGCCCTCTGTGCCGAGGTCGTTCAGCCGGTAGGTCAGGGGCCGTGCCACCCCGCCGCGCGCCAGGGTTGCGTAAAGCCCGACCAGATCCTCCAGCGTCACCCCGACGCCACCAAGTGCTACCGCGAGGCCCGGCGTATCGCCCGGGAACACCGGCTCCATCCCGGCCTTTTCCATGGCCGAGATCAGCTTTGCCGGCCCCAGCGCCTCGGTCAGTTGTACCACGGGGATGTTGAGCGAGAGCTGCAGCGCCTCACGCAGGCGGATCGTGCCGCGGTACTGGCGGTCAAAGTTCTGCGGCGTGTAGGTGCCGAAGCTCATCGGGACATCGTCGATCAGCGTCTCGGGATGGGCGAGGCCTTCGTCGAAGGCCAGCGCATAGACCAGGGGTTTCAGCGTCGATCCGGGCGAGCGCAGCGCCTGCGTCATGTCGACAAACCCTTGCCGCAGGTCAGACTGATACTCCGCCGACCCGACCGAGGCGAGGATCTCGCCCGAGGCATGCTCGACCACGACAATGGCCACCTGCAGCGCCTCACCTTTGCCCTGCACCGCCTCGCGCGCGAGGGTTTCAAGCTGGCGTTGCAGGGCGCCATCAATCGTCAGGTCATGCCGGGCGAGCGACGGATTGTCGGCCAGCGCCCGGTCGGCCAGGTGCGGGGCGAGCGCGGGGAAGGGCTTCCTGACCCCCGGCACCGCTTCGCGCCGCGCCGCCGCTGCCGTCTCGGCATCGATCACGCCCTCCTTGACCGCCCGGGCGAGGACCCGGTTTCGTGCCGCCTCGGCCCGGTAGGCAGCCCGGTCGGGGCGGCGGCTTTCCGGGGCTTGCGGGATCGCGACCAGAAGGGCAGCCTCGGCCGGGGTCAGACGGCGCGGCTCCTTGCCGAAATAGCTGATCGAGGCGGCGCGAACGCCTTCCAGATTGCCGCCGAACGGTGCGAGGTGGAGATAAAGCCGCAGGATCTGGTCCTTGGTCAGCCGCCGCTCCAGCGCCAGGGCCACCCGCATCTGGCGGAGCTTGCCCGCGACCTCGCCCGTCGTGCCTTCCTCCAAGAGCCGCGCGGTCTGCATCGTCAATGTTGACCCGCCCGAGACGACCCGCCCGTTCCACACCGCCTGCAGGACCGCTCGCAGCATCGCGCGCGGGTCAACCCCGGCATGGTCGCGAAACCGCTTGTCCTCATGGGCGATGAGCATGTCGAGGTAGAGCGGGTCGACCTGATCGGGGGC
>NCDS01000198.1:0-3807 GCA_002280315.1 Rhodobacterales bacterium 32-66-7
GCCGAGATGAACTCGCTCCGCCTGGTGCGGCTGAACTCGATCCGGCTGTCGAGGCGGTCGTAGTTGCCGATGCCGTAATCCAGCAGATAGGCCGGATCGCTGACAAGTTGCCCCTTGATCAGAAGGGAAAAGTCCTGCGGCAAGGCAAAGTCGCCGTCGATGAACAGATAGTTCCGCGTCTCGCCGAACAGGATTTCGTCGCGGGTGATGGCCCCGTTCAGCTCGATCCTGCCGGTGGCAAAGGCCTGGCGGTAGCGCAGACCCAGCGTCCGGCTGTTCAGCGTGGTCAGATAGGGGGTCAGCGTCACATCCGCCGACCGACCAAGCGGGATGAAATACGGCGTCCTGATCCCGGTCCCCAGGTTCGAGGTGGTCCGCAGCGAGGGCACCAGAAAGCCGATCGACCGCTCCAGCGTCGGGTCGGGCAGGCGCAGGCGCGGGATGTAAAGCACCGGCACGCCGCCCAGCCGGAACTGCGCCTGATCGAAGTAAAGCTGGCGCTTCTCCTCGTCATGCACCACGCGGCGGGCACGGATTTCCCACAAGGGGGTCGGGTTGCCCGCGCAGATCTTGCAGGACGAGGCTGCCACGGTCTCCAGCCGGGTTTCGCGGCCGGAAATCCGGGTGATCCGGTTCGCGGCAAGCTGAAGCTGGCGGTTCAGGACCAGACGTGCGCTGGTCAGGATCCCCTCGCTCAGGTCCGCGGCCAGTTCGGCCTCTGAGGCAAGGATGATCGTGTTGCCCGTGGCTTCGGTCAGAACGATCGGCCCGGTGATGTCCAGCCGGGCGGCGGCCTGGTCATAGACGATTCGCTCAGCGCGCAAACGGCGGCCCTGGTAAAGCACCTCGACATTGCCGTCGGCGATCAGCCGCGTGTCGCCGGTGATCTCCAACCGGTCCGAGATCAGCGAGGCCACGTCCTGCGCCTGGACGGGCAGGGCAAAGGCCAGAAGGATGATCAGCAAAAGGCGACGCATCAGCCATCCTCCAGATGGAGGAGAAGGCCAAGCGACATCATCGCGGCGGCAACCGGTGGTGACCAGGCGGCGACAAGGACGGGGATCTGCCCCGCCTCGCCCAGGGCCTGGGCGAAGTTGCGCAGAAAGAAGATGCCGAAACCGGACAAGAGCGCGTAAAGCACCATCTGGCCGGTGCCGCCAAAGCGCACATGGCGCATGGTGAACCCGGCGGCCACCAGCACCATCGACGCCAGAAGGAGCGGTTGCGCCAGTTCCATCTGGTACCAGACCCGGTAGCCCTGCGCCGAAAAACCCGCCCGCTCCAGATCGCGGATGTAGCCGGGCAGGTCCCAGAACGGCACCGTCGCGGGTGAGCCGAAGCTGTCGCTGATCCGCTCGGCCGTCAGATCGGTCGCGACGGTCACCCCGTCCGCCGGGCGACTGGCCGCGAGTTCCGGATTGTGCGTCGTCAGGTCCCAGATCTTGGCACCCGACAGGGTCCAGGAGCCGACCGCCAGACGCGCCACCTCGGCTTCGATCCGGCTGACGGGCTGGCCATCGGCATCAAAGCCAAGGAACGTCACGCCGCGAAGTTCGGTGCCATCGGGGCTGGAGCGTTCGGCCTGGATCACCGTCTGCCCGTCGGCAGCCCCCTGCCGCAGCCAAAGCCCGGTGTCGGCGACCGACAGGACCGACCCGCCACCCTGGCTCAGGCTCGCGCGTTCGGCGCGGTAGGTCTTGGTGGTTGCCGCCACGAGGGGGTTGAACAGCGCCATCGACGCCAGCCCCAAGGCCCCCGCGACCAGCAGCGGTGTCAGCAGGAAGCGCAGGCCCGACCGCCCGGCTGACCGCACCACGACCAGTTCGGAAGACCGCGCAAGCGCAAGGAAATTGGCAATCGCCCCCATGATCACGATCAGGGGCAGGATCCGGTACAGCGTCTCGGGCACGTTCAGAAGCGACAGGCGAAACGCCTCGGCCAGACCGATGCCGGCGCTGGAAAACCGGCGCAACTGCTCGATGATGTCCAAGAGCATCAGGATGCCGAAGAAGATCAGGAAGACCTGGGCAACCGACCAGAAGAACCGGCGCGCGATGTAAAGGCCAAGCGTCATGCCGCAGACCTTCGCAAGCGGCGTGGCCGTTGTGCAAGGGCCAATAGCCCGACCGAAGCGAGCGCGCCAAACGCCGGGGCCAGATACAGCAGCGGCCAGCCGCCTGTCGTGCGCAGCGCCGAACCGGTGGCCCAGGTCGACAGCATCTGCATCACGATCAAGAGCACCACCGCCAGCCCCATCTGCCGCCACAATCCCAACCGGGTGAACCCGCCGATCAACAGCGCCGCATAGCCTAGCACCGGGGCGACCAGCGCCATCAGCGGGGCGGCCAGCCGCTGGTGCCCGGCCTCGAGCATCGCGTCGCGGTCAAAGCCGTACAGCGCCTGATCCGCCTCGCTCGCCGTCAGAAGGACGCGCGTCGGCAATGTCGTGACCGTCTGCCCACCCAGACCGCCAACCTCGATCAACCCGGCGAGGTCAAGGGTGAAATCGGCAAAGAGCGTCACCGACAGCCGCCCATCGTCGCGCGTCAACGCCTGGGTGGAGCCGTTCAACATCACCAGCTTAGGCGCGGGTTCGCCCTGCACCAGAAACGCCTTGCTGGCGGTGTAGATCACCCGCTCTGCCTTGCCCCGTTCATCGGCGAGGAACAGATCGATCAATTCGCCATTCGGCGTGATCTCGCGGATGTAAAGCGCCACTCCCTTGGCGGGATGCATGAATTCCCCCGCGTTCAGAAAGCGCGAGGTGACGTTTTGCGAAATCTCGGCCCGGCGGTCGTTCAGCATCTGCTGGCTGGTCGGCACCAGCGCGTTGGCCAGGACAAGCTGCATCGCCATGACGCAAAGCCCGAAATAGACCACCGGCCGCGCGAGGCGGAAGGCCGAAAAGCCGGTGGCCTGCACGACGACCAGCTCGCTTTCCTGGCTCAGGCGGTTGACCGCGTAAAGTGCTGCGGCAAAGGCCGCGACCGGCAGCACGAAGACCACCGCATTGGGCAGCGTGAGGATGGAAAACTCCAGAAACACCAGCGCCGACTGGCCGTCGCCGATCAGCTGGTCAAAGAGCCGCACCACCTGGTTGATCCAGTAGACCGCGACCAGCACAAGCGCAAAGAAGCCAAAGAGTTGCAAGAGTTGCGACAGCAGATATCTGTCGATTCGAGACACGATGAACCCAGCTCCTGCACTATCCCTTGTGACCGTATCGGAATTCCCTGCCCGCGAAAACTGCTATCTGGCCAATCGCGGACCCCGGTTGTAGCCTTTGGGCACTGCGCCGCCGAAGCGGCGTTTCATTTCAGGAACCCCGCGAATGTCCCAGCCCTTGCCGATCGATTTCCAGCCCGTCGACCTTGCCGCCCTGACCGAGGTCAAGGGCCATATCGCGGTGCTTGCCGATCCTGGGGCCGGGGTGGGGGCTGCGGTACGACGGCTGGACCGGCTGACGCGCGGCGCCTTGACGCGGGCGCTTGCGTCGGACGCGTTTGCCAAGCTGAAACCGGGTGAGGCGATGGAGCTTGGCTTTCCCGCCGGTCTCGCGGCCGAGGCGGTGCTTCTGGTCCATCTGCCGAAGCGGACCGATCAGGTGACCGCACGGAAGGCGGGCGCGACCTTGGGCCGCAAGCACGGGGCAGGGGGCACCGTTGTCCTGGCCGAAGCCCATCCCCGCGCCGCCGATATCGCTTTTGGCCTTGCGATGCGGGCCTATGAGTTTGCCACCCACAAGACCGCCGAGCCGAAGAAGCCCGGTCCGGTGACGCTGATGGTCGCCAATCCCGAAGCCGTCGC